>JAAOZX010000223.1 GCA_012274225.1 Comamonadaceae bacterium
AGCGGCCGTGCCGACTGGGCGGCGATAGCAGCGCTTTACCAGGCCCTGGAAACCCTGATCGGGTCGCCCGTGGTCGCCATCAACCGCGCCATCGCCCTGGCCGAAACGCGGGGACCGCAGGCCGGGCTGGACCTGCTGGACAGCCTGGCCGCCGACCCGCGGCTGGCCGACCACCAGCCCTACTGGGCCGCCCGCGCCGCCCTGCTGGCGCGCAGCGGCGCCACGCAGGCGGCCGACCAGGCCTACGAACGCGCCATCGGCCTGGAGCGCGACGCGGCGGTGCGGCAGTTTCTGCAGCGGCAGCGGGAGAGGCTGGCGCGGCGTTAGGAATCCACCAGCCCTTGTCGCAACGCGGAAACGCGTCACCCACATGCGGTAAATCAACAAGCGAACACGTACCCCTCTGGTCACGTGTTCTCAACTCAAACCCGTTCCATTAGAGTGAGGGCAACTCTCATGTGCTCCTCGCGCCTCCGAGCGCAGGGCTCCAAAAAGGATGTTCATGAACACGAATTCAAGCCACAAAGAATTGATGTTTCCCTTTTTGTGCCAGGCTGTTCTGCTGTGCTTCCTGGCCGCAGCGTTCACCCTGGCAGTGGCAGTTGGCTACGGGGTTCTGACTTCGTTCGGGAAATGGCTCGCCGTGGGCATTTCCGCTTTCGAGCCCAGCGTTTACGCGTGGGAGGCCGCAGTCTCCCTGGGCATAACCCTGGCACTCTTCAACACGATGGGCGACTCGGTCGAACTCGACTGCGACCAGGGCCGGCAATGCCACAGCGTCGTGACCTACGGTCTCGCGCTGGCGACCACGGGCCTGTTTGCCCTGGCATTGGAGCGGATGTCGCACGGCACCTGGCTGCAGCCGTATTTCCGGACATGGGGCGGCGCGGCGGTCGTCGGCGCATTTTTGGCGGCCACCCTCGTCGCGTTGCGCTGGCATCGGAACAGCCTGTTGTTTCAACCTACGCAATGACCCCGGACCTGCACCCCGTGCCACAGGCGGTGCGCGGCGAACAGCAGTCCAACACCGAAGGAAATGCAGTGGCGAAATTGACGCGTGAGAACTTCAGCCAACTGCCGCTCTCACCCACGGACGGCGCCTGGGGTACCGAACTGATGAAGCTCGGCGGGGCATCCTCCGATTTGAAGGACCTCTGGAATGTTTCCGCGCCGGACAAGGTCCTGCGGGTGGCGCGGTCCTATGTGGAGGCAGGCGCCCGCATCATCCTGACGAACACCTTCTCCGCGAACCGGATCGTGCTCGAACGGCATGGCGCACCGGGACGCGCGGCTGAATTGTCCCGTGCCGGAGCAGCCATCTCGCGCCAGGCCGCTGGTGACCGGGCATTGGTCTTCGGCTCCATCGGCCCGACCGGGAAACTGGTGTCCATGAAGCAATTGGCCGTTGCGGACGCCGAGGCCGCATTCGCCGAGCAGGCGGCGGCCCTGGCCGAAGGTGGCGCCGACGCCATCGTGATCGAGACCATGGGCGATATCGAGGAAGCCAAGGCGGCGCTGAGAGCCTGCCTGGGTGCCTGCGACCTGCCGGTCGGCGTCAGTTTCACCTTCGACTCGGGCAAGGAAAAGAACCGCACCATGATGGGCGTCACGCCGGCCCAGGCATGGAAGGCCGCGCAGGAAGGTGGCGCCAGCTTCGTCGGCGCCAACTGCGGAATCGGCATCGACGCCTACGTCAAGGTGGCACGGGACCTGGCGCAGTGTGGCACCGACCTGCCGCTGTGGATCAAAGGCAATGCCGGCCTGCCCAGGATGGCTGCCGACGGATCCACACACTACACGGCCGGACCGGAGGACTTCAGCCGCGCCGTGCCGGAGCTGGTGGCGGCAGGCGTCCGCTTCATCGGCGGCTGTTGCGGTTCGACGCCGGCCCATGTCGCCGCTATCGTCGCAGCCATCAACGGCATCCGCGCATCCCGGGCCGACTCCTGAGCAGGCCCGCCGTGCCTTGCACGGTCGGCACTGTGGCCTACGAACTCTTCCCGGCGAGTCCTACCGGAACCGGCCGCAGCCAAATCTACAGTCAAGGCACGCTGCGGCCTGCGCCGCGGCGACTTCAACTTCTGGAGAATGAGATGAATCAGGACCGAATGAGTGGCAACTGGAAGCAAGTCAAGGGCAAGATCAAGGAACAGTGGGGCAAGCTCACCGACGATGATCTGGATGTGATCGCCGGCAAGCGCGACCAGTTGCTCGGGCGCATTCAGGAGCGCCACGGCATCGCCAAGGACCAAGCGGAGCGTCAGGTCGAGATGTTCGAACGGAGCAACCCCGACTTCAGGTTCGAGAAGTCGGAGTAACCCCGGTTTCCGGGCTTTTTGACACGACGCCAAGGCCACCAAAGTCGGCGAAGAGTAGGGACCGAACTCTGCTGCGGCGACGGCCGCACGCCCGGATGCGAAGAACGCGCGAAGCTATGGACTACCTGCACCAACTCCAGTGGCCCGCGATGGTCGTCACCGTCATTGCGGCTTGGCTCATCGCCTCTCAGTTCAAGCACAGGCGCGAGGTTGGTTTCTGGTGTTTCCTGCTTAGCAATGCGCTCTGGATAGTCTGGGGGTGGAATGACCATGCCCATGCACTTGTTGTCCTCCAGATCGCCCTGGCGATTCTGAACATTCGCGGCGCCTACAAGAACGAACCGAAACCAGTCGAGAGGTCCGGCGCTTAGCAGGCAGGCGCTTGTTCAGCGTCGATCGGCTCGAAATGCGAAGCGTCGCGACCGGCGCCGGCCATCAGAAGCTGCGCACGACCCTCAGGCTTCCGCTGCTCAACGAGGCGACGGCTTGATGTGTCTGGCTGGCGTCCCGCGGGTGCGCGACCACGGCCCACTTGCCGCTTTGCAGTGCGCGACGCACCAGGTGGATGACACGACCGTGATCGGGCCGGAGTGCCAACAGTCCGCCGAGAATCAGCCCGAACATGATCCCGAACCCGGCGAAAACCACCCAGCCCAGGCCCGACGTGCCTTGCAGGGCGGGGTTGCCCGAGCCCACCAGCACCGCATAGGCCAGGACGCCGGCCAACAGCCCCAGCACGGCCATCGTCGCGTGTGCCCGGATGATGGTGCGCCAGATACCCCGCTGCTCCGGCTCGACTGCCTGGTCGAGCGCGGCATCACGCGCAGTTTCACCGTCCTTCGGGCTCAATACCTTCACCTGGGAGGCGGACAGGCTCGATGCTCCCAACAGTGCGAGCACCGCGTCGTCAGCGCCGTTGCGCGAAGCGAACAGGCCGGCGACCTTGGTGATGGATCTTTCCCCGAAGAATGCCTGTTTCAGTTTGAACATGAGGGTCCCCCGATGGTTTCAAGCAGGGCGAAAGTGCTCTGCAGCACGGGCACATGTGCCTGTGCATCGCCATTTGACCTTCACTTGCAGGGGCTGCGCATCGGCCGCGGCCGCGCGTGTGTGTAGGACCGGCGAGCGGCCTGATTCAAGGCAGGCCCTGACGCGGAAGGCTTTTCGTGACGCGTCGCAACGCGTTTGGCGTAGGAGGCGGACGACGCCCGATCGCGCTCGCAGCCCGTGACAAGTGTCACGCGGCCCATTACGATGCGACGCAGCGGCCACACTGGTCGAGCCGAGGATAGAATGAGGCCGACATGTCCACAGTGAACGACGCGAACCAATGAGTGCTCAACCAGTGCACTTGCCTCCAGAGAGCCAATCACACAGCAAACCACGCGTGCCCCGGCACATCGGTTTCATTCCGGACGGCAACCGGCGCTGGGCAGTGCAACATGGCTTTGCCAAGGAGCAGGGGTACGCCAGCGGCATTGCGCCGGGGCTGGCGCTCTTCGAAGCGTGCAAGGCGCTCGGCGTCGAGGAGGTCTCGGTCTACGGGTTCACTCAGGACAACACGCGACGGCCAACGGCGCAGGCCAATCAATTTCGGGCCGCGTGTGTTGCCTTTGCGGGGGAGATTTCTCGCCGCGATGCTGCCCTGCTGGTATTGGGCGACGAAAAGTCCAAGCAGTTCCCTGTCGAGCTGGCCGCATTTCGAACCCGCCAGGGCAAGGGCATCAAGGTTAATTTCCTCGTGAACTATGGCTGGGAGTGGGATCTGGATGGCCTGAAGGCAGGCCGACTGCGGTCGGCAGATGTCTCGCGCCTGGATCTCGTCGTCCGCTGGGGCGGTGGGCGGCGCTTGAGCGGCTTCTTGCCGGTGCAGTCAGTCTATGCTGACATTTTCGTGCTGGACGCGTTGTGGCCCGACTTCGAGCCTCAGCACCTGGACGCTGCGCTGGCCTGGTTTGGCCAACAGGACCGGACGCTCGGAGGCTGAAAACGGCGTACCGCCGTGCCGGTATCGGCCCGCGGCTTC
>JAAOZX010000224.1 GCA_012274225.1 Comamonadaceae bacterium
CGCGCAATCCGGGCGTCATCTATGCGTCGATGTCGGGCTTCGGCCAGACCGGGCCGTACGGCAGGAAGGGCGGCTTCGACATCATCGCCCAGGGCATGTCCGGCATCATGATGATGACCGGCTATCCGGGCGGGCGGCCGGCCAAGGTCGGCATCGCCATGAACGACATCGCCAGCGGGGTCACGGCGTTGTACGGGATCCTCGGTGCCTACATCGGCCGGTTGCGCCACGGTGCCGGCCAGTACCTGGAAACCTCGCTGCTGGAAGCAGGGCTGGCCTGGAGCATCTGGGAGTTCGGCGCCTTCTTCGGGTCGGGCGAGATCCCGGTCGCCACGGGCACCCGCCATCGGCGCTCGGCGCCTTACCAGGCCTATCGCTCCAAGGACGGCTACGTGACGGTGGGGGCCAGCAGCGAGAAGCTCTGGCGCAACTTCTGCACGATGGTCTGCGAGAAACCCGAGTGGATGACCGATCCGCGGTTTTCGTCGCTCGCCCTGCGTCTGGCCAATGTCGACGAGCTGGAAAAGGAAATCGAGAAGGTGCTGGGAACCCAGCCCACGGCACATTGGGTGGAGCGCATGGATGCAGCCCAGGTGCCGGGCGGGCCGGTCTACGGCTACGAGCAGATCCTGAAGGATCCGCACATCAAGGCGCGCCAGATGGTGGTCGACATCGACCATCCGAAGATCGGGCCGATGAAGACACTGGGTCTGCCGATCAAGTCGACCGGCGATCTGACGGCGATCCGGCGCGCCGCCCCGTGGCTGGGGCAGCATTCGGAAGAGGTCCTGCGCGGGATGGGCTACGACGCAGCCGAGGTGAAAGCCTTGTTCGCGGACGGCGTCGTCTTCGACAAGGACCGCGCCTGAATCCGAATGGCCAGACAACCGGAGCCGTCATGACGCTATCGAAGACCGAAAAGATGATCGCGCTGAAGGACGGCGCTATCGGCTGGATCACCTTCAACAACCCGGCCCGCCACAATGCGGTGTCGATGGTGATGTGGGAGGCGCTGTACGACATCGTGACCGACTACGCGAGCGAAGACGCCATCCGCGTCATCGTCGTCAAGGGGGCGGGGGAGAAGGCCTTCGTTTCCGGCGCGGACATCTCGGAATTCGAGGAGAAGCGTTCCTCGCCGGAAACGACCAAGCGCTACAACGAGACTGCGCAAAAGGCCTCGAAGGCGCTGAAGGACGTCGGCAAGCCGACCATCGCCATGATTCGGGGCTATTGCGTCGGCGGCGGTGTTTCCACGGCCATGTCGTGTGACTTGCGCATCGCGGCCGAAGGCTCGACTTTTGCCGTGCCGGCCGCCAAGCTCGGGCTGGGTTACGAATACGATGGCATCCGGAAATTGATGGACGTGGTCGGCCCGTCTTTCGCCAAGGAAATCTTCTTCACCGCGCGGCAGTTCACGGCACCCGAAGCGCTGGCCATGGGCCTGATCAACCGCATGCTGCCGGTCGACCAGCTCGAACCTTACGTGCGCGACTATGCCAATGCCATCGCGGCCAATGCGCCCCTGACGGTGTCGTCGATCAAGACCATCGTGGCCGAGGCGCTGAAGGACGAATCGGTGCGCGACAAGCGCCTGTGCCAGGAAGTGGTGGACCGCTGCTTCAACAGCGCCGACTATGTCGAAGGCCGGCAGGCCTTCATGGAAAAGCGCAAGCCGAAGTTCACCGGCCGCTAGCCCCAGCAAGCGGGGGGCCGCCTTTAGTCGCCACCGGCGACGCAATCACGGTGCATTTGATCCACATCAGAGGTGGCACCCGCCGCGCCGGGCGACACTGAAGGCGACGCATCTTCAGGAGCACGCAGCATGGCTTCGCCCCCCAGCCGGCCGATTCCCGGCACCACCTTGTTCGACGGCAATCAGGCCCGCAAGGGCTACGCTCTGAACAAGATGTGTTTCTCCTTCAACGACGCGACCAACCGCGCCGAGTTCAAGGCCGACGAGGCGGCCTACATGCGCAAGTTCGGCCTCAACGAGCAACAGGCCACCGCGATTCGTCAGCGCGATGTGCTGGGGCTGCTGACCGCCGGCGGCAACGTGTACTACCTGGCCAAGTTCGCGGGCATCCTGGGTCTGGATGTGCAGGACCTGGGCGCCGCCCAGACCGGCATGAGCAAGGAGGCGTTCAAGGCCCGCCTCGTCGCGCAGAACAACCAGCCGGAGCGGCTGGCCTGAGTACCCAGGAGACAAAGCATGGCCAGAATCATCGGCGCGCTCACCACCTCCCACGTGCCCGCGATCGGCGGCGCCATCGCCAAGGGCCTGCAGCAGGAGCCCTACTGGAAGCCGTTCTTCGACGGATTCATTCCAGTGCGACGCTGGCTGGACGAAGCCAGGCCGGATGTCGCCGTTGTCTTCTACAACGACCACGGCTTGAACTTCTTCCTCGACAAGATGCCCACCTTCTCGGTCGGCGCCGCGTCCGAGTACCGCAATGCCGACGAAGGCTGGGGCATTCCGACGCTGCCGCCTTTCAAGGGGATTCCCGAGCTGTCGTGGCACGTCATCGAGCACCTGCTGGAGCGCGAATTCGACATCACCACCTGTCAGGAGATGCTGGTCGACCATGCCTTCACACTGCCGCTGAAGCTGTTCTGGCCCGAGGGTGATTGCCCGGTGCGGACTGTGCCGGTGTGCATCAACACCGTGCAATACCCCCTGCCGAGCGCCAAGCGCTGCCTGGCATTGGGACGTGCCGTCGGCGAAGCGATCGCGTCGTGGGACAGCGAAAGCAAGGTGGTGATGATCGGAACCGGCGGCCTCAGTCATCAGCTCGATGGCGAGCGTGCCGGCTTCATCAACAAGCCGTTCGACCTCAAGTTCATGGACAGCCTGGTCGCCGAGCCCGAATGGGCGACCCAGTTCAGCAACCATGAATTGGTTGAGAGGACCGGAACCCAGGGCGTGGAGCTGCTGATGTGGCTGGCCGCCCGCGGCGCCGTGCCAGGCCGCGTGCGCAAGGTCCACAGCAACTACCACATCCCGATCTCCAACACCGCGGCGGGATTGATGGCGCTGGAAGCGATCTGACTACTCCTGGGGGGCGCCCGAGTCGCGCACGATCGCATCGTAGCGCTTGAGTTCGGACGCGGCGAATTGCGCGAACTCCTGCGAGGAACCGCCCATGACCAGTGCGCCCATGTCGGTTAGCCGCTGGTGGAACTCCGGCGACTTCAGGATCTTGTCGACCTCGGTGTTCAGGCGCTGCACCACATCGGCCGGAGCGTTCGCCGGCAGCATCAGGCCGTACCAGGCCGACGCGACCATCGGCGTCCCCGCCTCGGTGAAGGTGGGCACGTTGGGAAGGGCCGTCAGCCGCTTCGCCGAGGCCACCGCCAGGGGCCTGAGCAGGCCGCCACGAATGCTGCCGAGCGAGCCGGTGTCGATCATCATGTCGATGTGGCCGGCGATCAGGTCCTGC
>JAAOZX010000225.1 GCA_012274225.1 Comamonadaceae bacterium
TCGGCGCCGGCGGTGCGCTTGTGAAAGCTCTGCGCCTGCTCGATGGGGCCGGGCCGGTCGGCCACCAGCAACAGCATCGCTTCACCGAAGGTCACGACGTCGCAAGCCGCGAGGATGATTGGAGCTCCCTTTGATAGCAGGTGGGGATTGGCGGCAAGCTTGGCTGGCTGGTTCATCGCGGTCCGCCCTGGAGTTGCTGCTTACCTGATCGCCGGCAAGTCGCGTTCCAGCCACTTGCGGTACAGCTGGTTGAGTTCGCCATTGGCCATGTTGCGTGCCACGAAGTCATTCACCATCTTGAGCAGGTCATCCTGGTCGGGACGCACCGCAATCGCCATTTCCTGCTGGCGCAGCACGAACTTGTCCTCGAATCTGCCTCCCGGCGCGTGCTTGTCGACCTTCGCCGCCACCTGGGTCGAGCAGCCGATGGCGTCGACCTGGCCCGAGATCAACGCCTGCATGGCCGACACGTCGTCGTCGAAGCGGTGGATTTCGGTGCCCTGGGCGGCGGAGGAGGTGACGGCCATGTCTTCTGCACCCCCACGGGCCACGCCGATGCGGTGCTTCTTCAGGTCGGCCGCGCTTTTGATGTTGGCCGTCTTGCGGCCGTACAGGATGATGGTCGCGGCCGAGTAGGGTCTGGAAAACGCGACCTGCTTCGCGCGCTCGGGCGTCACGACGAGGGACGCGATCAGCAGGTCGACCTTGCCGCTCAGCAGTAATGCAATCCGGTTGGGACCGGTGACCGGCACCAGGCTGAGCTTGACGCCCAGCTCTTTGGCCAACAAGCGGGCGACATCCGCGTCATAGCCGTCGGGCTGGTTGCCGGAGTTGGTCGTGCCGTAAGGCGAAAAGTCCACCAGCAGGCCAACGCGGATCTGGCCCCTCTTCTTGATGTCGGCCAGAGCCTGTGCGGCGGCGAAGGCTTTGGCGGTAAGCAGGGCGGCCAAGCCGAGCGCGGCGATGCTGACGTTGAAGGTGCGGCGTTGCAGTGATGTCGTCAATGGTCGGTAGCTCCGGCGTTGAATGAAATGATCGTCCCCGACCTCCGCTGATTCGCCGCTGAGATGGTAGCGCGCGGGTGGGCGCCACGCAAAGCGAGCCGCCCGAACGGTCGGGGCTCGCGCACCCGCCAGATACATCATCGCCGATCGCGCTGGACGCGATGAACCTGCGATCCGGCGAGCAAATGGAATCATCGAGCCAGCGCTCGGATCTGCATGCAAGCGAGCACCGCCAAGGGCCTGTTTTCCCAATGAAAACGAGTGCTTCGCACACGCGTTCAAGCGGTTGTTGACTTGGGTCAAGACCCCCCATGTCATAGGGAAGATACTTCGGCATCCATCAATGTTCGCGTGTCCGCGTGACACGCGAACGGCGTGGGACCAGATGAGCAAGTGCGGCGTGCCGGTGCATCGAACCGCAAGCGCAGCCCGGAATGAAAGCGAACGTAATGTCCAAGTTCGAAATCGTGACGCGAGAGGATTTCTCCGAGGTCACCTATCTGCTCGAGGTCCGTCATCCGCAAATGGCGAAGGCCGCGAAACCCGGGCAATTCGTCATCGTCATGCTCAACGAGCACGGCGAGCGCATCCCGCTCACCATCGCCGACTACGACCGTGAACGCGGCACCATCACGCTGGTCATCCAGGCCGTGGGCAAGACCACCAAGCAGATGCAGCAGGAATGCCAGGTCGGTACCTTCCTGTTCGGGCTGGTGGGACCGATGGGCATCCCGAGCCCGATCAGCCACGCCAAAAAGGTGCTTTGCGTCGGCGGCGGACTCGGCGTCGCGCCGGTGTTTCCGCAGGCCCGCGGCTTCAAGGAGGCCGGCGCCTACGTCATCGGCGTCCTGGGTTTCCGCACCAAGGACCTGGTCTTCTGGAAAGAGAAATTCGAGGCTGTCTGCGACGAGCTCATTCTGTGCACGAACGACGGTTCCGCCGGCATGAAGGGCCTGATCACCGACGGCATCGCGGTTGCGCTCGCGGGCCATTCCGACATCGACGAGGTGGTCGCCATCGGCCCGCCCATCATGATGAAGGCGTGCGCCGAAGCGACCCGCGCGCGCAAGATCAAGACCATGGTGAGCGTCAACCCGATCATGGTCGACGGCACGGGCATGTGCGGCGGTTGCCGCGTCAAGGTCGGCGACCAGGTCAAGTTCGCCTGTGTCGATGGCCCGGACTTCGACGGCCACCTGGTCGATTTCGACGACCTGATGTCGCGGCTGCGCCGCTACACGACGGTGGAGAAAGAAGCCGAGAAGAAGTGGTCGGAGCATTGCCGGTTGACCACGATTCCCGGCCAGGATGGCAAGGTCGCGAAAGACGAGGGCCTCGAGCTGCCCGACCCTTCGGAAGAAGTGTTGGGCGGCTAGGCGATAGCGGTATCCCGCAGTGAAGACACCCCTGCAACGCATGGCTGTCCGACGCGTATTGAAGACACAGTGAGAGAGGTAAAGGGAATGGCCACGAAGAAGAAGACGATCCGAACCATTCCGCAGGAACGCACGCCGATGCGCGAGCAGGACGCCAAGGCTCGGGCAAAGAATTTCGAGGAAGTCGCCTGCGGGTACAACCTCGAAGAGGCCCTGCGCGAATCCGAGCGCTGCCTGATGTGTCCCGACGAGCCCTGCATCTCCGGCTGCCCGGTCGGCATCAACATTCCCGGCTTCATCCAGAAGATCGGCGAGAAGAACCTGCGTGGCGCCTACGACATCCTCACCAGCACCAACTTGCTGCCGTCCATCTGCGGCCGGGTCTGCCCGCAGGAGAACCAGTGCGAGGGCGTGTGCACGGTGGGTGACTCGCTGGAAGCCGTGGCCATCGGCCGGCTCGAGCGCTTTGTCGGCGACACCGCCATCAAGGAAGGCTGGATCAATATCCCGTACATCGCCCCGGCGCCCTACAAGGTGGGCATCGTCGGCTCGGGCCCGGCCGGCATGGCCTGCGCCGCGGACATGGCCAAGGCCGGCTGCGATGTCACCGTCTACGAGGCCTTCCACGAGCCGGGCGGCGTGCTGAAGTACGGCATCCCCGACTTCCGCCTGCCCAACACGGTGATCGACGCCGAGATCGACAAGCTCAGGCAATTCGGCGTCAAGTTCGAATGCAACACGCTGGTCGGACGGCTGTTCACCATCGAGCAGATGATCGACGAGATGGGCTACCACGCCGTGTTCGTCGGCGTCGGCGCAGGTTACCCGACCATGCTCGGCATTCCGGGCGATTCGCTCAACGGCGTGCTGTCGGCCAACGAGCTGCTGACCCGCTGCAACCTGATGCGCGCCAAGGAGTTTCCCGCGTTCGACACGCCGCTGCCGATCGGCAAGCGGGTGGCGGTGGTGGGCGCGGGCAACACGGCGATGGACGCGATGCGCGTGTCGCTGCGGCTCGGTGCCGAAAAGGTGTACTGCATCTACCGGCGTTCGCACAAGGAAGCCCCGGCGCGGGCCGAGGAAGTGCATCACGCCGAGCAGGAAGGCGTGGAGTTCCACTGGCTCACCAACCCGGTCGCGGTGCTCGACGACGGGGCCGGCAGCGTACGCGGCATGCGCTGCGTGCGCATGGAGCTGGGCGAGCCTGACGAGTCCGGACGGCGCCGTCCGAAGCCGGTCGCCGGCAGCGAATTCGATTTCGAGACCGACCTGATCGTCTACGCCATCGGCACCAACGCCAATCCGATCATGGGCCAGACCTCCAAGCTGAAGCTCAACAAGTGGGGCTACATCGCGACCAACGACAGCCTGGCGACATCGGTGGCCGGTGTGTTCGCGGGCGGCGACATCGTGACCGGCGCGGCAACGGTGATTGAGGCGATGGGCGCCGGCCGCAAGGCGGCGCGCAGCATGAAAGCCTACCTGGGCATTCGCGATCCCGCGCTGGCCTATCCGGCCGACCGCAGCGGCGCCAGCACCTTCTTCGGCATCGATGCGAGCGAGCGCAACTTCGCGCGCGTGCGCGTCGCCTAGTCCGCCCGGTTCAACCCACGCAACGGCCGAGCCAGCGATTCACCAGGCCAACGGAAACACCATGGATGGAATAACCCTGCAGAAACCCGTCGGCAAGACCGGCAAGGCCGCCAGCGCCCCGGCGCGAGCGAAAGCCCCGATGCGGCTCAAAGAGCACATCATCGAGATCATCAGCGACTCGGGCGAGGGCGCGCAGAAATGCGGCCAGTCGCTCGGCTCGATCGCCGCCCAGATGGGCAACGGCATCTGGACCACCGAGATCATTCCGGCCGAGATCCGGCCGCCGGCGCGCAGCGTCGCCGGCGCCAGCGGCAACCGCATCCGGATCGGCTCGGGCCCCATCACCAACGGCGGCGACAAGACCGACCTGGTGGTGGCTTTCAACGAGCAGGTGCTGCTCGGGCGGGTGCGCGCCAAGGAGCTCAAGCCCGACTGCATCATCCTGATGGAAAGCATGTGGCGCACCCACGCCGACCCGAAGATCGCGGCCTCCTACGTCGAGACCCATGACCGGCTGGTGGCGGCGGGCTACCGGGTGCGCGAGGTTCCGATGGAGCAGGAGTGCCGGTTGCTGGTCGCCGATCCGCGGCGCGGCAAGAACATGTACGCGCTGGGCATGCTGTGCCAGCTCTACAGCCTCGAAGTCAAGCTGGCGATCGACCAGATCGTGCTGGCCTTCGGCAAGAAGGACCAGAGCGTGGTGGACGCCAACATCAAACTGCTCGAAGCCGGGTACCAATGGGCCAAGGCCAACCTTGAATTCTGGTACAGCATTCCGGCGGTGCGCTCGTCCGAGCCGCAGATCGTGGTCAACGGCAACACGGCACTGGCGCTGGGCGTGCTGGCCTCGGGCATGGAAATCTGCGCGATGTACCCGATCACGCCGGCCACCTCCGCCTCTCATTACCTGGCCGATGTGTTCGAAAAAGTCGGCGGACTGGTGCACCAGGCAGAAGACGAGATCGCTGCCTGCGCGTTCGCGATCGGCGCCTCCTACGCCGGCAAATGCGCGATCACCATCACTTCCGGCCCGGGCTACTCGCTCAAGCAGGAGGCGATCGGCCTCGCGGTGATGGGCGAGATCCCGCTGGTCGTGGTCAACGTGCAGCGCGGTGGCCCCAGCACCGGCCAGCCGACCAAGATGGAGCAGGGCGATGCGATGACCGCCATCTTCGGCAGTCACGGCGACGCGCCCAAGGTGGTGATGGCGCCGGCCACCATCGAGGACTGCTTCTATGCCGTCATCACCGCGCGCCGGATTGCCGAGACCTTCAACATGGTCGTGGTGATCCTCACCGACGCCGGCCTGGCCACCTCGCAGCAGCCGTTCCCGCGGCCGACTTTCAACGAGAGCTGGATGGCGCCGCCGGTCGACCAGAGCCCCGTGCCCGAGGGCGTCAAACCCTACGACTGGGACGAGACCACGGGCCTGGCCCGGCGCTTCATCCCAGGTCAA
>JAAOZX010000226.1 GCA_012274225.1 Comamonadaceae bacterium
ACGTAGAGCAACTCCCAACCTAGCTCGTCCAGGGATTGTGACCCTTTCCGTGTGTTGCAGGCCACGCAGGCGGCGCAGCAGTTCAGCCAGGTGTCCGTTCCACCTCTGGACAGCGGCTGGATGTGGTCACGAGTCAATCCCCTCGTGGTGACCTTGCCGCAGTAGGCGCACATGAATTGGTCTCTCCGGAACAATGCAGCGTTCGTAAGCGAAATTGTCGTTCGCCTGTGACACTCCGGACTCTTTCCCTTCAGCACCAGAATGCTCTTGAGAGTGATTTTGGAATCAAGACCTGTGGCCCGATTCCTTCCGCCTCTGAAGGTGAACTCAAAATCACCGTACCCGTATGCGACCTTTCCTAGGGTCTCCTGGGCAATGGCGTCCTGCCATGAGAGCCATCGAGACGGGTAGCCAGTGCTATCCACGGCTAAGTGGAGGGACCTCATCACGACCTCCGCCGAACTCGTAACGCCAAGTGGTATGGACTACGAGTTCCAAAATGCCTGCTGACAGACCTTCTCCCAAGGGAGAACTCACTCACGCACTCAACTCGTGAGCATTTTGGGGGGGATAAAGCACAGGCCGTGACCACGTTCATCCAGTGATCGCGGCCGTTCTGTGCAAACGGGATGATGTGCTCGCGCGTGAGCTCTTCTTCGTGGAACAGGTCGCCGCAATAGGCGCAGACGTTGCGATCGCGTGCGAACAATTTGCCGTTGGTGAGGCCCGGCTTGAGGTCGAAAGGATTGATGTTGGGCACGCCCTTGGTGCCGATGATGCTGCTGACTGCGATCTGGGACTGCGCGCCCGTCATCGCGTTGTGACCTCCGCGAAACAGCGCCACCTGCGCGCCCACTTCCCAGCGCACCTCATCGGCGGCATAGTGCAGCACGGCCTGCTCCAGCGAAATCCACGACTGGGGCAGTCCCTGTGCGGACAGCTTCAAAACCTTCAAAACACGACTCCTTCTTTGTCAGGACGCCACGCCAAGATTCGGTCCAGCGCCTCTTGACGCTGTGCAGCACAATATACCCTGTTTTCGTGTCTTCCCGGCTGCGCGGACGCCTTGCGATGCATGTCGGACGGGCACGAGCTGCTATCAAAAAGATACCGTCTTCCACCATGCAGATCTTCAGAGGCTTCAAGCACCCCGGCATCGCGCCGGCCTGCGCGCTGACGATCGGAAATTTCGATGGCGTCCATCGCGGCCACCAGGCCATGCTGGCCTTGCTGAACAACGAAGCGCGGCACCGCGGCGTGCCCAGCTGCGTGCTGACTTTCGAGCCGCATCCACGCGACTTCTTTGCCGCCCTGGCCCGCAAGCCCGAGCTGGCGCCCGCCCGCATTGCCACCTTGCGCGACAAACTGACCGAGCTGGCGCGCTGCGGTGTCGATCAGTGCGTGGTGCTTCCGTTCGATGCCCGGCTTTCTTCGCAGCTTCCACAAGCCTTCATCGACAACGTGCTGGTGCGCGGCCTGGGGGCGAAATACGTGCTGGTGGGCGACGATTTCCGGTTCGGCGCCAAGCGGGCCGGCGACTACGCGATGCTCGATGCGGCCGGCAGTCAGCTCGGTTTCGACGTCGCGCGCATGAACAGTTACGAAGTGCATGGCCTGCGGGTCTCCAGCTCGGAAGTTCGCGCGGCGTTGGGGCGCGGCGGCATGGACGGCGTGAGCGCGCTGCTGGGCCGCCCTTACAGCATCAGCGGCCACGTGGTGCACGGCCGCAAGCTCGGTCGCGAGCTCGGCTTCAAGACCCTCAACCTGCGTTTTTCGCACTGGAAGCCCGCAGCCAGCGGAATTTTCGCCGTGCGCGTCGATGGCATGACCGATCCGGGAACCACACTGCCGGGTGTCGCCAACCTGGGCATCCGGCCTTCGCTGGACCCCAACGACGTCAACGGCGGGCGGGTGCTGCTGGAGACGCATTGCCTGGAATGGCCCGCAAAGCTGGGCCTGGAGGGGGGCTACGGTAAAATCATCCGTGTGGAACTGCTGCACAAACTGCACGACGAGCTCAAGTACGACGGTCTGGATGCCCTGAAAGCCGGCATCGCCAGGGACTGCGACGAGGCGCGGGCGTATTTCGCGTCGACCCGCCGGCAGACGACGCGCGACCGAATTTAGCGGCCTGTCATTGCGGGCGTCTGTCCGCAATCCCTCGCGCGCACGCCCCCTCCTGGATTCCGGGTCCAGCCCGGAATGACAACCTTCCTAGTTCCCATGACCGACAAGACCGACTATCGCGCCACCCTCAACCTGCCCGAGACCCCGTTCCCGATGCGCGGCGACCTGCCCAAGCGCGAGCCCGGCTGGGTGAAGGAATGGGAGGAAAAGGGCCTTTACAAGAAGCTGCGGGCTGCGCGCTGCGAACACGAGAAGTTCGTGCTGCACGACGGCCCGCCGTACGCGAACGGCCAGATCCACATGGGTCACGCCGTCAACAAGATCCTGAAGGACATGATCGTCAAGGCCCGGCAGCTGAAGGGCCTGGACGCCGCCTACATCCCGGGCTGGGATTGCCACGGCCTGCCGATCGAAAACGCGATCGAAAAGAAGTACGGCCGCAACCTGGCGCGCGACGAGATGCAGGCCAGGAGCCGCGCCTTCGCCACCGAGCAGATCGCGATCCAGATGGCCGACTTCAAGCGCCTGGGCGTGCTGGGCGACTGGGACCATCCGTACCGAACCATGGACTTCGTCAACGAAGCCGAGGAGATCCGCGCCTTCAAGCGGGTGGTCGAGCGCGGCTTCGTCTACCGGGGGCTGAAGCCCGTGTACTGGTGCTTCGACTGCGGCTCGTCGCTGGCCGAGTTCGAGATCGAATACGCCGACAAGAAGTCGCAGACGCTGGACGTGGGTTTCAAGGCGGACAAGCCGGACCAGGTGCTGGCCGCTTTCGGCGTCAGCGCGCGCGCCGATGCCAAACCGATCTTCGCGTTGATCTGGACCACCACCGCCTGGACCATTCCCGCCAACCAGGCCCTGAACCTCAACCCCGAGCTGGAATACGCGCTGGTCGACACACCGCGCGGCCTGCTGATCCTTGCCGCCTCGCTGGTCGATGACTGTCTGGCGCGCTACCAGTTGACCGGCGAGACGCTGGCCATCGTCAAAGGCAGCAAGCTGGACGGGCTGAACTTCCAGCACCCGCTGTATGACGTCGATCCGGGCTACCGGCGCCTGGCGCCGGTGTACCTCGCCGATTACGCCACCGCCGAGGACGGTACCGGCATCGTCCATTCGTCGCC
>JAAOZX010000227.1 GCA_012274225.1 Comamonadaceae bacterium
ATCTGCGCCAGCTCTTTGCCGAGGATCCGGGGCGCGGCGAGCGCTTCGCCGTCGAAGCCGCCGGGTTCTATCTCGATTACTCGAAGAACCGGATCACGGACGAGACCCTCCGGCTGCTGGCGCAACTGGCACAGGAATGCGAACTGCGGGAACGCATCGCCGCGATGTTCAGCGGCCAGAAGATCAATGTGACGGAACAGCGTGCCGTGCTGCACACCGCGCTGCGCGCGGACAAGGGCGAGCGGATCGTCGTGGATGGCGTCGACGTGGTGCCCGAGGTGCACGCCGTGCTGGACCGGATGGCGGCATTCTGCGACCAGGTGCGCAGCGGCCAATGGAAGGGCCATACCGGCAGGCGCATTCGCAACGTGGTCAACCTGGGCATCGGCGGCTCCGACCTCGGTCCGGCGATGGCTTACCAGGCGCTGCGCCACTACAGCCAGCGTGACATCGCGTTCCGGTTCGTTTCGAACGTGGACGGCACCGATTTCGCGGAAGCCACGCGCGACCTCGATCCCGAGGAGACGCTGTTCATCGTCTGTTCCAAGACCTTCACCACGCTGGAGACGCTGACCAACGCCCGCACGGCGCGCGCCTGGTGCCTCGCCGGGCTCGGTGACGAACAGGCGGTGCGCCGGCATTTCGTCGCCGTCTCGACCAACGCGGCTGAAGTGGCCAAATTCGGCATCGATACGGCCAACATGTTCGGCTTCTGGGACTGGGTCGGCGGGCGCTATTCGATGGAGTCGGCGGTCGGCCTGTCGACCATGCTCGCGATCGGGCCCGGACAGTTCCGCGAGATGCTGGCGGGCTTTCGCGCGATGGACCAGCATTTTCGCAGCGCTCCGTTCGAGCGAAATCTGCCGGCCCTGATGGGATTGCTGACGGTCTGGTACACCAGTTTTTTCGACGCGGACACCGTTGCCGTGCTGCCCTACGAGCAGTACCTGGCGCGCTTTCCGGCCTACCTGCAGCAACTGGCGATGGAGAGCAACGGCAAGCACGTCACGCTCGCCGGCACACCGGTCGACTACCCGACCAGCCCGATCTATTGGGGCGAGCCCGGCACCAACGGCCAGCATTCGTTCTACCAGCTCATTCACCAGGGCACCAGGCTGGTTCCCTGCGATTTCATCGGCTTTGCCCAGCCCCTGAACCCGCTGGAACACCACCACGACCTGCTGATCGCCAACCTGCTGGCCCAGACCGAGGCGCTGGCGTTCGGCAAGACCGAGCAGGAAGTCCGGGCGGACGGAACGCCCCAGTGGTTGGCGCCGCACCGCGTCTTCGAGGGCAACCGCCCCACCAACACCCTGCTTGCGCAGCGGCTGACGCCGCAATCGCTGGGTTCGCTGGTGGCGCTCTACGAGCACAGCGTCTTTACCCAGGGCGTGATCTGGGCCATCGATTCATTCGACCAGTGGGGCGTGGAACTGGGCAAGGCCCTGGCCCAGCGCACCATCCCCGAGCTCGAAAGCGCGCGGGAGCCGCAGTTGGCCCACGACAGTTCCACCAACGCCTTGATCAGGCGCTATCGCCTGCTGCGACAGCGCGAATAATGCCCGTCGCCATCGAGGATTACGCGATGATCGGCGACATGCGCACGGCCGCGCTGGTCGGTCGCGACGGCTCGATCGACTGGTTCTGCGCCCCGCGCTTCGATTCCGGCGCCTGTTTCTCCGCCCTGCTGGGCGAGCCCGGCAACGGCCGCTGGAAGATCGCGCCGCGTCGCACCGGGCAGGTGCGCAGGCACTATCGGGGCAGCAGCCTGGTCCTGGAAACCCGCTTCGAAAGCGAGGACGGCGTCGTTGCCATCGTGGACTTCATGCCGGTGGACCCGGATCAAAGCTCGATCGTGCGCCTGGTCATCGGCCGCGAGGGCAGCGTGGCGATGGAGAGCGAACTTGTCATCCGCTTCGACTACGGCGTGTCGGTGCCGTGGGTGACGCGCGTCGACCCGCAAACGCTCACGGCGGTCGCCGGCCCTTCCATGCTGGTGCTGCGCACGCCGGTGGCCATGCGCGGCCAGGACATGCACACCGTCGGCCGGTTCACGGTGAAGAAGGGCCAGACCATCCCCTTCGTCCTGAGCTATGCGCCTTCGCATCTGCTGCCACCGGCGCCGGGGGATGTCGCGGCGCAACTCAAGCGCACCGAAGCGTTCTGGCGCGAATGGGCGTGGCGCTGCACCGTCAGCGGCAAATGGTCCGGCCATGTGCGGCGCTCCCTGGTCACGCTCAAGGGCTTGAGTTTCCGTCCCACGGGCGGCATCGTCGCGGCGCCTACCACCTCGCTGCCGGAAAGCCTGGGCGGGGTGCGCAACTGGGACTATCGCTACTGCTGGCTGCGCGATGCGGCTTTCACGCTGCTGGCCTTGCTGAACGCGGGCTATTGCGAAGAGGCGGACGACTGGCAGAACTGGCTGCTGCGGGCTGTGGCTGGCAGCCCGGGCCAGGTGCAGATCATGTACGGCGTCGCCGGTGAACGCGACTTGGCCGAGCGGGAACTCGACTGGCTGGCCGGATATGCCGGCTCGCGGCCCGTGCGCGTGGGCAACGCCGCGTCGCGCCAGACCCAGCTCGATATCTACGGCGAGATCGCCGATGTGATGGAGCATGCCCACCGGGGCGGACTGGCTGCGCCGCCGCGCCGCGGCGCGCTGCGCGTCGCCCTCCTGGCGCATCTGGAAAAGATCTGGCGGCTGCCCGACTACGGCATCTGGGAAATTCGCGGCGAGCCCCGGCACTTCGTCCATTCCAAGGTGATGGCCTGGGTTGCCTTCGACCGGGCGTCTCGCGCACCGGCAACCGCCAAGCGGCTGCGCGACCGCTGGAAGAAGATTGCCGCCGAGATCCATGCCGATATCTGCACGCAGGGAGTCGATGCCGCGCGCGGCTGCTTTGTGCAGGCTTACGGCTCGACCCAGATGGACGCGTCACTGCTGATGCTGCCCATCGTCGGCTTCCTGCCGCCGGGCGACAAGCGCATCAAGGCCACCGTGCGGCAGATCGAAAAGCAGCTGCTGGCGAGCGGCCTGCTGCTGCGTTACGAGACTGCGAGCGGCATCGACGGCCTGCCGCCGGGCGAGGGATTGTTTCTGCCCTGCAGCTTCTGGCTGGTGGACAACTACCTGCTGATGGGCCGGCGCCGTGAAGCCGTTCGCCTGTTCGAGCGGCTCCTGAAATGCCGCAACGATGTCGGCCTGCTGGCGGAAGAATACGACCCCCGCGCGCGCCGCCTGCTGGGCAATTTCCCGCAGGCTTTCAGCCACGTGGCGCTGGTCAATTCGGCGCTCGGCCTGCTGCACGCCGCGCGGCCGAAGGAACGCCCCCGCCTGCAACAACGTCACCAGAAATCGGCGGTGCCCGCCGACGGAGCGATCGAATGAATCCAACCGAAAACGCCGGGACGAAGATCAGTCCCCTCGCGGGCAAACCCGCACCACCCGACGTGCTGATCGATGTGGCCCAGCTCGTCGCGGCCTATTACAGCGAAGCGCCCGACCCGTCGATCCCGCTGCAAAGGGTGGCGTTCGGCACCTCCGGCCACCGCGGCACGTCATTGGCCAGGACGTTCAACGAGGCGCATGTGCTGGCCATCAGCCAGGCGATCTGCGGCTATCGCAAGCATCGCGGCATCGACGGTCCGGTCTTCGTGGGCATCGATACCCACGCGCTGTCCAAGCCCGCATTCGCCAGCACGCTGGAGGTGCTGGCGGCCAATGGCGTCGAGGTGATGATCGCGGCGGACAACGAGTACACCCCGACCCCCGCGGTCTCGCACGCGATCCTCACCTGGAACCGGGGCCGCACGAGCGGGTTGGCCGACGGCATCGTGATCAGCCCCTCGCACAACCCGCCCGGCGACGGCGGCTTCAAGTACAACCCGCCCAATGGCGGCCCGGCCGGATCCGACGTCACCGGCTGGATCGAGAGGCTGGCCAATGAAATCCTGGTAGGCGGCCTGCAGGGCGTGCACCGGATGGCCGTGGACCAGGCGCTGCGGGCCTCGACCACGCACCGGCATGATTTCCTGGGTGCCTACGTGAGCGACCTGGGCAGCGTCATCGACATGGACGTGATCCGCGACGCCAAGATCCGCATGGGTGTGGATCCGCTGGGCGGCGCCGGTGTGCACTACTGGGCACGCATCGCCGAGCTTTATCGGCTCGATCTGACCGTCGTCAGCGCCGAGGTCGACCCGACCTTCCGCTTCATGACCCTCGACTGGGACGGCCGCATCCGGATGGACCCGTCGTCGCCCTACGCGATGCAGCGCCTGCTGGCGATGAAGGACAAGTTCGACGTTGCCTTCGCCTGCGACACCGATCACGACCGGCATGGCATCGTCACGCCGCAGGCGGGCCTGCTGCCTTCCAACCATTACCTGGCAGTGGCCATCGACTACC
>JAAOZX010000228.1 GCA_012274225.1 Comamonadaceae bacterium
CATGGAAGAAGTATCGATTCCGTTGCAGGCGATCAAGGGCCGCGGCGCTGCTGGCTGGCTGGCTCATCGGTTCGAGCGCGACACGCGCCTCGCCTTCGACGACGGCTGGGACACGCTGGGCGAGAACTCCGCGACAGCCCCTGTGCCCACCGAGATCATCTGGGAAAACGCGCGCAGCATCATCACGTACAACCAGTCGCCCGATGTCGGGTTCGACCGGTCCATCAATCCTTACCGCGGTTGCGAGCACGGGTGCATCTATTGCTACGCGCGCCCCACTCACAGCTATCTCAACATGTCGCCCGGGCTGGATTTCGAGACGAAGATCGTCGCCAAGCGCAACATTGCCGCGGTGCTGCGGACCGAGCTTTCGAGCCGCAACTACCAGCCACAGCATGTCGCGATCGGCAGCGCCACCGATTGCTACCAACCGGTGGAGCCCGAGCTCGGGCTGACGCGGTCGGTAATCGAGTTGCTGCACCAGACGCGTCATCCGTTCTCGCTGGTCACCAAGTCCAGCGGTGTGGAGCGCGACCTGGACCTGATCGCACCGATGGCCGCGCAGCGGCTCGCCACCGTGTGCGTCACCATCACGACCCTGGACGCTGGGCTGGCGCGCAAGCTCGAGCCCCGCGCGGCCGCGCCGCACCGACGGCTGCGGCTGTTGCGCACGCTGGCCGAGCACGGCGTGCCGTGCGGCGTGAGCCTGGCGCCGCACATTCCATTCCTCACCGATGACATGGAGCTGGTGCTGGAGGCGGCGTGGAACGCCGGCGCTCGCAGCGCGTTCTATCACGTGCTGCGCCTGCCGTGGGAAGTGTCGCCGCTGTTCCGGCAGTGGCTCGAGCTGCACTATCCGCAACGGGCCGAGCGGATCATGGCCCGGGTCCACGACATGCGCGGCGGCAAGGACTACGACAGCGATTTCGCCACGCGCATGAAGGGTTCGGGACCCTGGGCGGAGCTGATCGCCCAGCGCTTTCGCAAGGCGAGCCAGAAACTGGGCTTCAATCGCGAGCGGGTGGTGCTGGACAACCGGGCTTTTCGCCGGCCCTCACCACCGGGCCAGGGTTCTCTCTTCTAGGCGGGCGCCGCGCTCAGAAGGGGCCGTGCAGGAGCAGCCAGCTGCCGGTGGCCAGCACGGCCGCGCCGATCAGCGACCCGGCGATGTTGACGTTCAATTGCCGCTGGGCGGACAGGCGGCGCAGCGGGGTGTTCCACATCCACATCATCGGCACCAGTGCCAGGCCGCCCAGCAGTGCCCAGACATGCCAGCGAAACAAGCTCGGCCAGGACGGCAGCAGCAGCCCGGCCATGCCATGGCCCAGCAGCATGCCGTCCACCGGCAGGCCCTCGCTCCAGATCGAGCATGCCGAAAGGGCGGCCGCGAGCAGGACCAGGGTGGCGGCGGTTTTGATCGTCTTGCGCCAGCCCAACAGGCTGACGACAACGGCGCTGGCGCCCGCGACTGACAAGGCCAGGGCCAGGGCGGCGCCCATCCTGGCCCCGGTTCCCGCCAGTTCCCGCCACAAGGCGACGTTGCAGGCCAATCCGGCCCAGGCGCTGATGGCCAGGATCATCCAGCCCGGATGCATGGCAAGCCGAGTTTCGCCGGCCATCAGGATCGATGAGTAGCCGGTCGAACGGAAGAGCTTGAGCGCCATAGGCGCATTCTGCACTGAAGGCGTGCGCAGCATGAGGAAGAATGTCACCAGCCCTCGCACTTGCTTGCAATCCGGCAACAGGTTAAGCAACTTGCCTAACCGTTAGTGGACGCCCCAAGCTCAGGGACTTCAACGCAAGGCGTTGAAGAACCCTTCGAGCTTGTGCCGTCCACTCACAAGTCCTGCGGGCAATTGTGAGTGTCCGCCGCAAGTTGAAAAGCTTCCGTGCTGCGAACCGGCGGCGGTTGTCGGGCCAACCGCCGCCTTCAGCGCTACGCGCTGAAGAAGCCTTTCAACTTGTCCGCCCAGGATTCCTCGGTGGGGGAATGCTTGGCGCCGCCCTTTTTCAGCGAGTCGTCCAGCTCCTTGAGCAGCTTGCGCTGGTGCTCGGTGAGCTTGACCGGCGTCTCGACGGCGACGTGGCAGTACAGGTCGCCGGGATAGCTGGAGCGCACCCCCTTGATGCCCTTGCCGCGCAGGCGGAACTGCTTGCCGGCCTGGGTGCCTTCGGGAATGTCGATCGCAGCCTTGCCCTGGAGGGTCGGCACCTCGATCTCGCCGCCAAGCGCAGCGCGCGTGAAACTGATCGGCACGGCGCAATGCAGGTCATCGCCGTCGCGCTCGAAAATGTCGTGCTTCTTCAGCCGGATCTCGATGTACAGGTCGCCCGGCGGCCCGCCGTTGGTGCCCGGCTCGCCGTTGCCTGCGCTGCGGATGCGCATGGCGTCGTCGATGCCGGCCGGGATCTTGACTTCCAGCGTCTTCTGCTTCTTGACCTTGCCCTGGCCATGGCAGGTGGTGCAGGGTTCCGGGATGATCTTGCCTGAGCCGCGGCAATGCGGGCAGGTCTGCTGCACGCTGAAGAAGCCCTGGCGCATCTGCACCACGCCGGCGCCGTGGCAGGTGGCGCAGGTCTTGGCCTGGGTGCCGGGCTTGGCGCCGGTGCCGTGGCAGGTTTCGCAACCTTCCCAGGTCGGGATGCGGATCTGCGCTTCCTTGCCCAGGGCCGCTTCCTCGAGGGTGATTTCCATCGCGTACGACAGGTCGCCGCCGCGATAGACCTGGCGCCCGCCGCGCCCCGGTGCGCCGCCGCGCTGCTGGCCGAAGATGTCGCCGAAGATGTCGCCGAAGGCCTCGGCAAAGCCGCCGAAGCCCTCCGCCCCCGCGCCGCCGCGCATGTTCGGGTCGACCCCGGCGTGGCCGTACTGATCGTATGCCGCCCGCTTTTCCGCGTTGGACAGCATCTCGTAGGCTTCCTTGGCCTCCTTGAACTTGGCCTCGGCACCCTTGTCCGCTTCGTTGCGGTCGGGGTGGTGCTTCATCGCGAGCTTGCGATACGCCTTCTTGATCTCTTCATCCGAGGCGTTCTTGGGAACGCCCAGGACTTCGTAATAGTCTCGCTTGGTGGCCATGTTCTTCTGTCAACTTATCCAGCTAAAACGCCTCGCCGGCGGACGCATTCGCGCTGCTCGCTCCAGCAAAAACGCCGCGTTGACGATTCCGCAAGGGCATCAGTCGAACGCGGCGAGTTAATTCGGCGCTGCGCGTCCGAATTAACCTTTCTTCACTTCCTTCACTTCGGCGTCGACGACATTGTCGTCGGCCGGCCGCGCACCCGCGGTCTCGGCGCCGGCGTCCCCGCCGCCACCCGAACCCGGGCCCGCCGCCTGCGCGCTCTGTTGCGCCTGCATGTCGGCGTACATCTTTTCGCCCAGCTTCTGGCTCACGGTCATCAGGGCGTTGGTCTTTTCCTCAATCGCCGCCTTGTCCTCGCCCTTGAGCGCGGTTTCGACGTCCTTGAGCGCGGCCTCGATCTTTTCCTTCTCGCCGGCGTCGATCTTGTCGCCGTATTCGGCGAGGCTCTTCTTCACGCTGTGCACCAGCGCCTCACCCTGGTTCTTGGCCTGCACGATCTCGAGCTTCTTCTTGTCTTCCGCGGCGTTGAGCTCGGCGTCCTTCACCATCTTCTGGATCTCCTCTTCGGAGATGCCGGAATTGGCCTTGATGGTGATCTTGTTTTCCTTGCCCGTGGCCTTGTCCTTGGCGCCCACGTGCAGGATGCCGTTGGCGTCGATGTCGAAGCTCACCTCGATCTGGGGCAGGCCGCGCGGCGAGGGCGGAATGCCTTCCAGGTTGAACTCGCCCAGCAACTTGTTGCCGCTCGCGATATCGCGCTCGCCCTGGAACACCTTGATCGTCACGGCCGGCTGATTGTCGTCAGCCGTGGAGAAGGTCTGGGCGAACTTGGTCGGGATGGTCGTGTTCTTCTGGATCATCTTGGTCATCACGCCGCCCAGCGTCTCGATGCCCAGCGACAGCGGCGTCACGTCCAGCAGCAGCACGTCCTTGCGCTCGCCGCCCAGCACCTGGCCCTGGATCGCGGCGCCCACGGCCACGGCCTCGTCGGGATTCACGTCCTTGCGCGGTTCCTTGCCGAAGAACTCCTTGACCTTGTCCTGCACCTTGGGCATGCGGGTCTGGCCGCCCACCAGGATCACGTCATTGATATCCGACACCGACACGCCGGCGTCCTTGATCGCCATGCGGCACGGCGCGATGGTGCGCTCGATCAGTTCGTCCACCAGCGACTCGAGCTTGGCGCGGGTCAGTTTGATGTTCAGGTGGCGCGGGCCGTTGGCGTCGGCGGTGATGTACGGCAGGTTGACGTCGGTCTGCGAATTGCTGGACAACTCGATCTTGGCTTTTTCCGCCGCTTCCTTCAACCGCTGCAGCGCCAGCACGTCCTTGGACAGGTCCACACCCTGGTCCTTCTTGAACTCGACGATGATGTAGTCGATGATGCGCTGATCGAAGTCCTCGCCGCCCAGGAAGGTGTCGCCATTGGTCGACAGCACTTCGAACTGCTTCTCGCCGTCGACGTCCGCGATCTCGATGATCGAGATGTCGAAGGTGCCACCGCCCAGGTCATAGACAGCGATCTTGCGGTCGCCCTTTTCCTGCTTGTCCAGCCCGAAGGCCAGCGCCGCCGCAGTCGGCTCGTTGATGATGCGCTTGACGTCCAGGCCGGCGATCCGGCCGGCGTCCTTGGTGGCCTGCCGCTGGCTGTCGTTGAAGTAGGCGGGCACGGTGATCACCGCCTCGGTCACCGGCTCGCCCAGGTAGTCCTCCGCCGTCTTCTTCATCTTGCGCAGCACCTCGGCGGAAATCTGCGGGGACGCGAGCTTCTTGCCGCGCACCTCGACCCAGGCGTCGCCGTTGTCGGCCTTGACGATCTTGTAGGGCATGAGGTGGATGTCCTTCTGGACTTCCTTCTCCTCGAACTTGCGGCCGATCAGGCGCTTGACCGCATAGAGGGTGTTCTTGGCATTGGTCACGGCCTGGCGCTTGGCGGATGCGCCGACCAGGATGTCGCCGTCCTCCTGGTACGCGACGATCGAAGGGGTGGTGCGCGCGCCTTCGCTGTTCTCGATGACCTTGGGCGTGTTGCCCTCCATGATGGCCACGCACGAATTGGT
Organism: Comamonadaceae bacterium; assembly: GCA_012274225.1. Lineage (GTDB taxonomy): Bacteria > Pseudomonadota > Gammaproteobacteria > Burkholderiales > Burkholderiaceae_C > Ramlibacter. Next base: position 5,141 of record JAAOZX010000228.1, read on the forward strand.
GGTGCCGAGGTCGATGCCGATGATTCTTCCCATGTTCTTTCTCCTTGCTTGCGGCCCTGAAGGCCAATTCACATTCGATGTGGGTTACTTGTGGATAAGCTGTGCGGTTTCAAGCGCGGCGGTCGACCCTATTGCGGCGCCGCCACGGTGACCAGCGCCGGCCGCAGCACGCGTTCGGCGATCAGGTAGCCCTTCTGCAGCACGTTGACCACCGTGTTGGGTTCCTGTGAAGAGCCTGGGGGCATCGGGACCACCGAGATCGCCTGATGCTGATGGGGGTCGAATTTCGCGCCCGGGGCGGGATTGACCTCGATCACCTTGTTGCGCTCCAGCACGCTCTTGAGCTGGCGCAACGTGGCCTCGGCGCCTTCGCGGATCTGCTCGGATGTGGCGTCCTGATGGGCCAGGCCGGCCTCGAGGCTGTCCGCCACTGCAAGCAGGCTTTCGGCAAAGCTTTCGACGGCGAATTTGCGGGCCTTGGACATCTCGTCCTCGGCGCGCCGGCGAGTGTTCTGCATGTCCGCCTGGGCCCGCAGGAACTGTTCGGACAGTTCGGTATTCTTGGCCTTCAGCGCGACCAGCTCGCCCTGCAATTGGCTCAGCAGGCCGGCCTCGTTGGCGGCTTGCGCCGCCTCGCGCTCTTCCGGGCCGGCATCGGCCGGAATGCCGTCGCGGCCAGCCAAGGAGTCCAGGGTGGGTTCGATTCGGTTGTTGACGTCGGACATGCTCGTTCGTTTGCAGATTGGCGCTGCGAAGCACCTTGGGGCCGGGCTGCCCTTTTCAAGGCGGCGGGCTACTGATCAGCCGGGGAATTTCGCGCGCGCCCCCAGGCCTGGGCCCAGCGGCCCAGCGGTTGGAGGTGCCGAACCAGTTCCTGCCCGTGCGGCGTCAGACGGTAGCCGCCTTCGTCAAGGCCCACCAACTGGGCCTGGCGCAGTTCCTTCAGCCTGGCATTGAGCACGGAAGGCGAGATTCCGTCGGCGCTCGACCGCAGCAGCCGGAAGCTCTGGCCGTGGCCGTCGCGCAGCTCCCAAACCAGCCGCAGGCTCCCGCGCCGCCCGAGCAGGTCGAGGAGGTCCACCAGGGCCGGCGAACTGCGCGCCTCGCGCAGCGCACGGCCGGCGATGGGCGCGGCAGTCGTCATGGCCGGCGATTCTAGCGCGAAGCTCGGCCATTTTGAGGTTGCCGCTACGCAATCGATAGCGGACGGGAGCAGCGTGTCAGTGCGCGTCGAGCAACTCGACGTCGAACTTCAGCGTGGCATTGGGCGGGATCACCGCGCCGGCGCCGCGCGCGCCATAGCCCAGCTGCGGCGGGATGATCAGCGTGCGCTTGCCGCCGATCTTCATCCCGGCCACGCCTTCGTCCCAGCCCTTGATCACCATGCCCTGGCCCAGTGCGAAGGCGAACGGGTCGTTGCGGTCGCGGCTGGAGTCGAACTTGGCGCCCTGCTGGCCGCCGTTGTAGAGCCAACCGGTGTAGTGCACGTGCACGTGCTGGCCGGCCTGGGCCTGGGCGCCGCCACCGACGGAGGTGTCTTCGTATTGCAGGCCGGAGGGGGTCGTGATCATTCGAGATTCCTTGATTGAAAGATGGGTTCGCGCGCCGGACTTCAGGCCAGCAGTCCGCGCCGGCCCAGGTCACGCATGAGCGCGCCGGCGCCGTAGGTCCAGGGGTCGATGCGGTCGCTGGTGTTGACGCGATTGGCGAGTGTACCGAGGCTGGAGGTCGAGATCGTGACGATGTCGCCGACCACATGGGTGAAGCCCTGGCCGGGGCCGTGCCGGTCCTGGGTCGGGGCGAACATGGTGCCCAGGAACAGCATGAAGCCGTCCGGGTACTGGTGGTTGGCGCCGATGGCCTGCGCCACCAGGTCGAGCGGATCGCGGCTGATCATCGACAAGGCGCTGGAACCGTCCATCACGAAACCGTCCGGCCCCTCGACCTTCATGGCCAGAACGCAGCGGCGCACGTCGTCGATGCCGAAATGCCCGTCGAAAAGCCGGATCAGCGGGCCGATGGCGCAACTGGCGTTGTTGTCCTTGGCCTTGCCCAGCAGCAAGGCGCTGCGGCCCTCGAAATCGCGCAGGTTCACGTCATTGCCGAGCGTCGCGCCCCGGGTCTCGCCGCGGCTGTTGACGGCCAGCACGATCTCGGGCTCGGGATTGTTCCAGTCGCTCGCGGGATGGATGCCGATGTCGGCACCGGTGCCCACCGCGCTCATCGGCTGCGACTTGGTGAAGATCTCCGCATCGGGGCCGATCCCCACTTCCAGGTACTGCGACCACAGGCCCTGGGCGATCAGCACTTGCTTCAGCCGCTGCGCCTCGGGCGAACCCGGCCGCACCGCGCCCAGGTCCTGGCCGATCACGGCGACCACCGAGGCGCGCACCGATTCGGCGCGGCTCGCGTCGCCGCGCGCCTGCTCCTCGATCACCCGTTCCAGCATCGACGCGACGAAGGTGACCCCGGCCGCCTTGATCGCCTGCAGGTCGCAGGGCGCCACCAGCCACGGCGAGTCCTCGACCCGTGCCGTGCAGGCGCTGTTGCGCAGCACCTCGTCGGTGGCGGCGAGGCGCTCGCCCTTGTGGCCGCGCACGGCGGCGACCGGATCGGGCAGGTCGAGCAAGGCGCTGCAGGTCGGCGCCAGGCGCGACAGGTCGTATACACCGTCGGCGTTCACCTGCACCAGCATCTGGCCGGCGCCGGGTCGCTGCACGCGCCCGATCAGCACGGCCTGTTCGGCGTCGGCCGGAAGGGCGGAATGGGGGAACAGATAACGCGAGATCGTCACGGGCTACTTCTTCTTGGCTTGGCTGGCCACCCATTTTGCCGCGAACGCCGGCAGGTCGGCCATGCGTTTGAGCAGGTCCAGGCCGGAGGAGGTGACGACATAGCCGTCGCTGCCGTGATTGACGAGCCCGGCTGCGCGCAGTTCCTTGATGCGAGTGTTCAAGGTATTCGGCGTGATGCCGCCCACGCTGTCCTGCAGCAGGCGGAAGGTCTGCGCATGGCCGTCGCGCAATGCCCACAGCACCCGGATGGCGTAGCGCGCTTCCAGCAGCCCCAGCAGTTGGCTGATGGCGGCATTTTCCTTGGCACTCATGAACTTCTGTCTCCTCCAGCGCGCGCTTGCCCGCGGCAGGCAGTGGAGTGTACGCGTTCCTGCTATCCAAACAATAGCGACGGACACCCTGCGAAATCGCCAGGGCGATTTCGCAGGGTGGTTCTTCAAGCTTCTAGCGCTGGTTGGCGCTCGCTCGACGCGGCGTACGCGCCGCCTCGTCCTGCCGCGTCTGGTAGACCTTCTTGAGCAGGGTGATCAGGGCCTTCGACTCGGCCGTCGAGAGCGAAGAAGTGACCTCGACTTCCAGCGCGGCGGCGGTGCGCTCGGCCTCTCGCATCAGCTTGAAGCCCTTGGCCGTCAGGTGCAGGCCGACGGCGCGGCCGTCGTGCGGGTGCGGCCGGCGCGTGACGAGCTCGCGCCTGGCCATGGTGTTGATGATCCCCACCAGGTTGGGCGGCAGGATGCCCAGGGTGGTGCACAACTGGCGCGATGTGATGCCGGGGTTGTGGCCGGTCAGCGATAGCACCGAGAAATCCACCGGCCGCAGCTCGTACACCACCATCCGCTGCAGGAACACCTCGATCACAGCCAGCGCCGCGCGCCGCGCGTTGTAGCCGATCAGGCTTTCCAGGAAGCCCGCATCGACCTCGTCGATGGCGGGCGCAGCGGCGACGCTCGAGGGCTTTGGAGCGGGGACGGGTTTCATCGTGAATTGCTCAGTGGGAGGCGCCTTCAATGGCGCCCGACGTCGGGCACGGGGTGCATGCGCATGGTTGAGTGATGGAAAGGATCACCGCGGCGCGCAAGCGAAACTGCTCGCGCTCTCGCTGTCGCCGCCGCGGTAGCGCGGCACTTGCGGATAAGGGCACAGCAGGCGCGAGCGGTTCGGGCTCCAGCCGGCGGGCAGCTCCGGATTGGGCACGGCGGTACCCGGACCGCGCGCGTGCGCCACGACGGCGTCCGGCGCTTGGCCCTGTTCGACCCATTTCACCAGTGCATCCACCATGTCCATCTGATCGGTGGCCGGGCCGCCGCGGCTGTGGTTCATGCCGGGCACCAGGAACAGGCGCGCGTGCTGGTCGGCCGCTGCGCCATGGGCGCGCCGGAACGCTTCGAGCCACGCGATGGAGTCGAGCGGCGAAAAGACCGGGTCGGCCGTGCCATGGAACGCGATCAGTTTCCCGCCGCGCTGGACGAACGCGGCCAGCGTGGGATCGGGCGGCGTCATGAAGCTCCACGACGACTCCGCGTAGGGGCCGCTGGTCGCGAAGATCCGGGGCAGGTCATTGTCGAGGCTGAAGCCAAGGGCGTAGTCGATCAGCGAGTTGCCCTGGCCGTTCACCAGCCTGGGCGAGGCTGGCGGCGTGGTGAAGACGAAAGCCAGCGCGATGGCGTCGCGCGGGCCGACGCTGTTGACGAATTTCCACTCGCCCCAGTCGCGCGCGGCCATGCCGGGGTCCCAGGGCAGACCGGCGTAGACCGGTGCTCCGGATCGGTCTTTCGGTCCAGCCATGACGGACGCCAGCGCGCTCTTCTGGTCGCTGCTCAGGCACTGGCCATCCAGTGTGTGGGCGGCCGCGCAGGTCGGAACGTCGCGGTCGATGCTGAAGCTGGCCTGGCAGGCCTGCAAGTCGGCCACGATGCCGTCGGCCAGGCCGTCCAGCGCGTCGCAGCGCGCGAGGATGCTACGCGCCAGCAGCGCCATGTCCGCCGGGCTCAGCGCGGTGCGCAAATCGGGTCGGCTGGTTGCCTGATTGATGCGCGCGATGCGAGCGAATTGTTGCGCGTCCCACACCTGGGCCACCGCCGCGCGAGGCAGCCGGTAGCCCGGCGTGCTGACCAGGATGCCGTCGTATTCCTGCGGCAGGCGTGAGGCCGTGACGAAACCATGGCGCCCGCCGTTGGAAGTGCCCACCAGGTAAGAGACATCTGGCGGCTTGCCGTAATAGCCGCGAATGAGCGCCTTGGCCATGGGCGTGAGCTGTGCCACCGCGCTGTAGCCATAGTCCAGGCGCGCCTGCGGGTCGAGCCCGAAGGTCGCGCCGCCGATCGGTGAGCTGCGATCGAAAGCATGGCCGGCGTCCGAACTGATGACGGCGAAGCCCTTGAGGAGGCCATTGCTCGCCGGGCCGCCGCCGAGGATGTCGCCGTAAGCGGGGGTCTGGAAACCGTCCAGGCCGCCGTTGGCCTGGTAGAAGAATCGCCCGTTCCATGGCGTGGGCAGGCGCATCTCGAAACCGATCGCGTACGGCTTGCCGTCGACCGGCCCGGTGCGTTCGTTCATCAGGCCCTTGACCACACAGTGTTCCGGCATGGCCTGCGCGATGCCGGGCAGCTTCAGTTCACCCGCGGCGATCTTCTGCGCCGACACGACACGCGTGCCGGCGAAATGGAAAGCCGCAGCCGCGGTTTCGCAGCCCATCGCCGGCTCGCCGCTGACCGCCGGGCGGGCGCCGGGGGACAGGCTGGCGCAGCCGGCAAGCGCAGCAGCTAGCAGGCCAGCGCCAGCCGAGGCCCAGGCGATGACGGACTTGGGAATGGCGCGCATGGGAATCCTTTCCGGTTCAGGCGCCTGGCTTCTGGGCGTTGCCCAGATAGGTGTCGATCAGGCGCGGGTCGGCGGCCAGTTCGCGCGCCGGCCCTTGCAGGCCGATCTCGCCCATCTCGAGGACATAGGCGTGATCAGCGACCTCGAGCGCGGCCCGGGCGTTCTGTTCCACCAGCAGGATGGTCACGCCGGTCTGGCGCAGGCTGACGATGGTGCGGAAGATTTCGAGCACCACCAGGGGCGCGAGTCCGAGGCTGGGCTCGTCGAGCATCAGCAGGCGCGGCCTGGACATCAGGGCGCGGCCCACGGCCAGCATCTGACGCTCGCCGCCCGACAGCGTGCCGGCCAACTGGGCACGCCTTTCCTTCAATCGCGGGAAAATGTCGTAGACATCGGCCAGGCGGTCGCGCCACTGGCGATTGCCCAGGCGCTGCTGGCGCCAGCCGCCCAGCACGAGGTTGTCTTCCACCGTCATGGAGCCGAACAGCTCGCGCCGCTCGGGCACCAGCGCGATGCCCAGCATCACCCGTTCTTCCAGGGGCACGGCGGCGACGTCCTGGCCGTCGAACTGCAGCGTGCCGCTGGAGGGCAGCACCCCCATCAGTGTGTTGAGCAGGGTCGACTTGCCGGCACCGTTGGGCCCGATGACGGTGATGACGCTGCCGGCATCGGCCTTCAGCGTCAGGCCGTGCAGCACCTGGGCCTTGCCATAGCCCGCGCACAGGCGCTCGACGTTGAGGATGGGGTGGGTCATCGCGCCGCTCAATGTTCCGTGCCCAGGTACGCGGCGCGCACCTTGGGGCTTTGCCGCACGGCCGTCGGCGTGCCTTCCA
>JAAOZX010000229.1 GCA_012274225.1 Comamonadaceae bacterium
CCCTTGTTGCCCAGGATGTTCTGCCACTGGATGCCGAACTCGGCGGCCTTGTTGGCGCTGACCTCGGCGACCAGGCTTTCCACGAAGACCTGGGCGCGCCGGTTGTCCAGCCGGTCGATCACCGCGCGCAGCTGCCGGTATTGCGGTTCGGCCGCGGTGATGATGAGCGAGTTGGTCGCCGGGTCCGCCTGGATCTGCCCGCCGGTAGAAGGTTGCGCCGCGGGCTGGGTCGGCGTCGTGGCCGCGGCACTGGCGCCGGCCGCGGTCGACGCGCCGGTGGGTGGCGTTGGCGAACCGCCGCCACCTCCGCCGCCGGCGCCGCCGGTGTTGGCGGCCATGGCGGCCCGCAGAGTGACCGCGAGCCGCGTGGCTTCGGCGTTCTTGAGATACACCACGTAGATGTTGCCGGTTGCAAGCTGCGATGACGGTTGGTCCAGCTTTTCCACCAGGGAGCGGACCAGGTTCAGACGTGCCCCGTTGGCCGCTCGCACCAGCAGTGTGTTGCTGCGTGCTTCGGGGATCACGGTGGTTCGGAACGAGTTGTCGACCTGGCCCTGGCCGGGCGCGGCACCGCCGCCGGCACTGGAGTCGACCAGGCGCTGGACCACTGGCGCGATGTCCGGCGCCAGCGCATTGCGCAGCGGGATCACTTCCACGTCAGTAGCGTTGGAGACATCGAGCGCGCCAATGATGCGCCCCAGCCGTTGCAGGTTGTCGGCGTAGTCGGTGATCACCAGCGAGTTGTTGCCGGGGTTGACGTTGATGGTGTTGTTGGGGCTGATCAGGGGCCTGAGGATAGGCACCAGGTTGGCGGCCGGCTCGTAGTTCAGCCGGAAGATCTGAGTCATGACCTGGTTGCCGGCCACGGGAGGGCCGACCGATACCGTGCCGCCCTGCAACTTGGCATCGGCTTCGGGCACCACCTTGAGCAGGCCGCCGGAGTCGACCACCGTGAAGCCGGACAACCGCAAGGTCGCGAGGAACTGGTCGTACGCCGCTCCGGGTGCGACCGGGTGGTCTGTGCTCAGGTTGATCGTCCCCTTGACGCGCGGGTCCACGACGATGTTGCGCCCGGTGATGGCCGCCATGGTGCGCGCGACGGCCTCGATGTCCGCGTTGACGAAGTTCAGGGTGATCGGCTCGCGGGCCCGTTGGGCATGGGAGACGGCCAGCGGCCCCGCCGCGAAAGCGCCAGCAAGGCAAAGGACAGCCACTCGATATTTCATGTCAGCCTATGGTGATGTCGGAGCGCGCGCCATTGCGCCGCCCGATGATGTTGAGCAGGTTGGACAGTGCGCTCTCGCGGTCCGGCGCGGCGCTGGCGACACCGGTGAACCGCAGGCGCGAACCCACCCACTGGCCGCTGCCGCTCAAATGCAGGCCGCCCTCCAGCGTGTCCAGTTGCAGGGTCGGCACCTGGCCGCCCATCAGGGTGATGCGATAACTGCCCATGGGCCTCAAGGTGGACAGGCGCGACGACAGTCGTTGCGCCGTGAGTTCGGCTCGCCCGCCGACGACAAGCCGACCAGCGGCCCATTCTACTGAAAGCCCCTGCGTCTGAATCCCCAGGGTGCCCTCGAATTGCAAGGTATTCCAAGGCGTGCCCAGCCCGGCCAGCAGCCCGGCCGGCCACTGGCTTTGCCCATCGGCAATTTGCACGTGCGCGCCACCCCAGCGCGCCTTGACGCGCAGGGACAGCGGCTGCTGGATGCAGCACGGCGTCGCCAGCTCGGCCGCGACTCCGTCCCAGCGCGGCCGCAGGCGCCAATCCAGGCGCGTCGGCAAGGCCGTGGCATCGTTGCTGCCGGCGCCGCCGGCCAGCACCAGGTCCGCCGAGCCGTTCCAGATCGTCCCGACCGGATCGGCCAGCAGAACACGGCCATCCGATCGCTGCCCGACGGCATTGGCCAGCCATCGGGCCGGCGCGAAAGAGATCAGCGCGGCAATCAGCCCGATCAGTGCGCCGACGAAAGCCCAGGTCCAGGCGGCACTGGGACGAGAAGGTGCGAAGGGACGTGCCACGTGGCTTGCGCGCTCCGGCTTTCAGCGTGCGGGCAGGGACAGCACCAAGGTGCCTTCCCACAATCCGGCGGCATTGCGTGTCAGGCGCGCCTCGCCGGGCAACGCCCGGGCATCCACCCGGGCCTGCGTGAGCCATTGAGCCAGGGCTTCCGGCGGGGTCCCGGTCAGGGTGACGCTGACCCGGTCGCCCACTACCGTCGTGCGCGCCGTGGTGCCCAGCTTTTGCCGCACCGAAAGCTCCAGCCGTCGCAGCGCCTCATCGTGGTTTTGCTTGGGCTGGGCCTGCAGGGCCTGCGCCTGCTGCCGCAAGCCAAGCATGTGCTGCAGTTGCGTGTCCAGGGCCCGATGCTGCTCGCTGGCCGAACGCAGGACGCCCAGCGCTGGGCCGAGGGCGATCCACCACAGCAGGGCCGCTGCCAGCACCGCGATCGCGGCGGCGACCATCGTCCTTTCGCGACCGGGCAGGGCTTGCCACCGGGCTCGCAGCGCGGCGGTGTTCATGGGGCGGCCTCCTGCGTGACCACCAGCGTGTCGCCCTGCGCCGTCGATGTGTAACCCTGTCCCTTGAGTCCGCTGGCCAGCGTCCCCGCGTCTTCCGGTGCCACCACCAGGCCTTTGACCCGAAGCTCACCGCCATTGAATTCGATGCCGCTGAGCGTCCGGGGGGAGGACAGCGCCTTGGTGAGAGCGCCCAGCATCGCCTCGAGATCGCGACCGGTCACCGCGCCGGTTGCCTGCCGCAACGCGGCCACCTCCTTGTCCATCTGGACCGGGGCGTCCACCACCACCTTGATCTGCGGAAAGGTCTGGGTCAGCGTCTGGCGGATCGCTTCGCGCTTTTGCGCCAGCACCGAGCGTTCGTGCAGCGCCCAGGCATTCAATCCCAGCACGTTAACCGCAACCAGCATGACGGCGCCCCAACGGGCGGCGCGCCACTGGGGCGCTGCCAGGAGGTCGGACCAGGCCGTGCCCAACTTCTTCAGGGCCCGGGTGCGGCCGGAGCTGGAAAATTCGAACTGCGCCAGATCCCAGGGGGATTGCGACGCCTGCACCCATCGCTGCGGTGCCTGCTGCAATTGCGGCTGACGGTGCAGCAACTGCTCGGCCAGGGCGGCCACGGCCGGTTCTGCCACCAGCCGGGTGGACTCCGGCAGGTCGGGCAGCAAGGGCATCGCCTGGGCCGACAGTGGCAAGGCCACGACGCCATTGATACCCGCCGCCACCAGCATGGGATGCTGCGGGTCGCCGATCGCGTACAGCACGGGGTCGCCTTCGGGGGCGAACTCCGGAACGATCCGCGTCACCCGCCGCTGCGCACCTTCCAGCACGGCCAGCGCACTGCGCAGCCAGGCGCGGTCGCAGGCCGCAACCCACAACGGCAGGGCGGGCCGCACATGCGGCGGCAAGGCGAAATGCAGGGTTTCGGGCTCGTCCAGCAGCCGGTCCTCGAGCAGTCCCTCCAGCACTGCGCGCAGCCGCGGCGACGTCGCGGTTGCGCCCTTGGGCAGTTCCACCTGATGCCAGGACAGCATCGCGGCTGGGATCACGGCCACCACTTCGGCGCCGGCCCGGCCCGGTAGCGGCAGCAAGGCCGACTGGCCGCTGCCGTGACTGTCGACCGTGACACCGTCGGTTGTGACCGCATAGTCGAACTCAGCGGCAGCGCTGGCGGGCTGCAGCGGTAAAAATACGATGAGTGCGCTCATGGAATGGATGACATTGTAGAAACATCGGCTGACCGGCCGGTCAGCGGGCCGATCGGTGCGGCGTCCGCAAGGGTCGAGGACGTTACCGATTGGCTGTGTCGGTGGATCCGGCGGGGGTCTCGGGGGTTCCGCGCTCAACCTGCAGCACCCGGATGTCCTGCCCGTCGCGAAGCAGAATGGCGCGCTCTTCGACCACCAGTTTATCCAGGCGCAGCCGCGAATCCACTTCGAAAAACCGGCTGGCCACGCCGACGTTGACCTGGCCTTCGGCGAATGTGGCCGGGCTGCCGCCCACCGCCACCCGGGCGTCGTTGATGCTGCGAAACGGCGCGCGCTCACGGGCCGAGACCAGGCGCTGGGCATCGGCCATGCTCAGTCCGTCCACCGTGGCGTAGATCACCTCCGCGCTCGCGGTGTTGAGATTCACCGTCGTGTGCGCCGGCAGGATGGTGATGAAAGGCTGCAGGGCCGCCAGCGTGGCGGCCGGCAATCCCAGCCATACCAGCTGATCGATACGTTGCGGAAGCAGTGGCGCCTGCGGGCTCGACATGTTGGCCGGGCTGGTATCGGAGGCGAAGCGCAGATTCTCCGCCAACTGGTCGAGCTGCGGCTGCGGCAGGTCCAGCTGGTCGAACAGCCGCGCGAAGCTGCGCTGGTCCGGCGTTGAGATCTTGCCGCTGACCACCAGATTGGCGACATTGAGCCGCGACTGCAGATCGACGATCTGCCCCGAAAGAAACGCGTCCAGGACATCGGCCGGGCCGGTATCGGCCGAGTTGTTGCGGTCCGCCGCCAGGAAGCTGGACAGTCGCGCCTCCTGGAGCGGCACGGCCCACGGTTCGCCCAGATGGTCGACCGCCGGGGCATCTTCGCGCAGCAGCAGCCGCGCCCAGTCGAGCGCGCCGGTCAGCACCCAGCTTGCCTGAACGCGTGCGCGCTCGGCCGTTTCGACTTCGATGCTGCGCCACTGCTGCCACAGCGCTGCGGCCGCAAACGTGGCGACCAGCGCCACAGTCAGCATGGCCGCGAGCAGGGCGGCGCCGCGTTGGTGGTTGCACGGCGACCGGCCGCCGTCCCAGCCGGGATGATCGGCGCTCATGATTTGGGGACTGTCAGGGTTGGCCGGGCCCAGTCGCGCGTGAGCACGCCCGCGATGGCTTGGCCGGGCGGCAGGGTCAGGATCAAGCGCACGCCATCGGGCAGATTGGAGACGACCACTGGAGGCGCCGGGGAACCTCCGATCACAAAGGGACCTGTGACCGGTGTGACGGCGACGGCATCGCTGGACATCGGGTTGGTCCAGGCTCCTCCGCGAAAATAGAAGACCTGCCACTCGTCCAACGGCGTTACGGCGACCTCGCCCTGCAGTTCCTGCGGACCCGGGTTTTGCGACCAGATGTTGGCCTGCTGCCAGGCATCCTGCAGCTGTTCACGCGTGGTGACCTCCCCCGACTGCCAGCGCAACCAGGTGCCGGTGCCGTTGACGACGCGGCGGCCCCACGCCACCACCATTACGCCGTTCGTCGTCGTTGCCCCGGTGCCGCGCCGCGTCATGCGCAGTACCCGGCCGTTCCAGTCCAGGGCGGCGGTCTGGGGGAATTGAATGATGGCGTCCAGATCGGTGGCCCATTGCTGCAGTCCAACCTGCAAGGTCAGCACCTGGTCGGCCCGGGCTTCGGTCGCGGCTTGCGCCCGCGTCATGCCGTCCAGCCCGCGCCAGCTCATGATCGCCAGCAGGGACATGGCAAAAAGGGCCACCAGCAGTTCGACCAGCGTGAAGCCGCGGCCGGCGCGAGGGCCCCTCATCAGAACCGCCCCACGATGGTGGACAGGCGCAGCACCGGGTCCGGGCCGTCGAACACCTGGGCGTCTACCCGCCGAAAGCTCGGATTGGGCGTGGGCGCCACCGACACCGTCACGGCCAGGCTCTGGCCGCCTTGTTCGCAGGTGATGCTGGTGTCGCCGACGCTGGGCATCTGTGAGGAGAGTCGCACCTTGACCAGTTCGTTCTCGGCGCACAAGTGCGCCAGCAACACGCTGGACTGCCGCAATGCATTGCGGGTCAGCGCCGAGGTGGCCTGCAGGCCGGCCGACAGCGCGATGGCGACGATGGCCAGCGCCACCAGCACCTCGATCAGCGTGAAGCCGGAAGGGCGCGTCGCCCTGATCGTCACGAGCCGTCTCCCGCAGAGACCGAGAACGGCCGCAGGCCGTCGGTCGCGATGCGCAGGCTGCGCCCGGGCAGCGCGCTGGATTCGATCACGACCTGCTGCCGGCCGATGATCGGTTCCGGGCCGAGCAACAGCGCGCCGTTGCCCTGCACATGGGTGGTGTCCGCCATCCAGCGGTCGGGGAGGTCTCCGTGGGGCACGCCGTCGAAGCGAAAGCCGTCGCCTGTCGCATACCACCGAACCGGGACGCCGCTGCTGCGCGATCGCGCGCGGCCGGACTCCAGCAAGGCGGCCAGTCGGTTGGCCTCGCGTTCGAGCTGGGTGGCTCCGGAGTCGCGTATGGCGAAACTCACACCCGCGGACGCGATTGCGATGATGGCAACCACCACCAGCAATTCCAACAAGGTAAAGCCTCGCGCCGTGGGCTGGGGTGCGGCGGCAACGAGCGCCATGGAATCGCCCCTACTGCCAGCTTCCGATATCGGCATTCTTGCCCTCGCCGCCGGGCTGGCCGTCGGCGCCGAACGACATGACGTCGATCTCGCCCTTCACGCCCGGGTTGAGGTATTGGTAGGGACGGCCCCAGGGGTCGTTGGGCAACTTGTCGAGGTACGGCTTCCAGTTCGGCGGGACGGGCGGGGTATTGGGTTTGGTCATGAGCGCCTGTAGGCCCTGCTCACTGGTCGGATAAAGCTGGTTGTCAAGCCGGTAGAGCTTGAGCGCCTGCATGAGGTTGTTCACGTCGGTCTTGGCCGCCGTGGCGCGCGCGTCATCAGCGCGTTCCAGCACGTTGGGCACGATCAGGGCTGCCAGCACGCCAATGATGACCAGCACCACCATCAGCTCGATGAGGGTGAAGCCGGCCTGGCGGACCCGGGATGCAAAGGAGGAGGGATGCTTCATGGGGATTACTTCCAGTCGGTTCAATGATAATCGCCGCATGGTCAGCAATTTGCAAAACCGGTGGGCCGTGGCGGGCGCGACCCTCGTGCTGTGGGCCCTGGTGGCGGGGAGTGCAGTCTACTGGGGACTGAAGTTCACGGCCCGTAGCGGCGCCGTTGCCGCTGCACCGGTTGCCATCCACACCGGCGCGCCGGCCGACCCGGTGGCGGTGGCGCGGCTGCTCGGCGCCACTCCGGTTGCGGCAGCTCAGGCGCCCAGCGTGGCCAGCCGGTTCGCGCTGGTGGGTGTCGTTGCCAGCTCGACCCGCCAGGGCGCCGCATTGATCGCAGTCGACGGCAAGCCCGCCAAGCCGTTTCGCATCGGCGCGGCGCTCGATGACCGTCTGATCCTGCAATCGGTGGAGAGCCGGCGCGCGGTTCTGGCCGAAAGCCCGCGCGGTCCTGCTGTCGTCACGCTCGAGCTTCCGTTGCCCAAGAAACCCTGAAGCGTCCCGGGATCCGCGTGATGGTGGCCGTTGCCGTGCGCTTCTGGTCGCGTCAGCTCTGCAGGAAGAGCCGATAGACCGGATTGCCCGTTTCCTCGACCGAGGGGTAGCCGAGGGTGTCGAGGAAGATCTTGAATGCCTCGTGCTCGGACTTGGGCACCTGCAGCCCGACCAGGATGCGGCCATAGTCCGCGCCCTGATTGCGGTAGTGGAACAAGGTGATGTTCCAGCCCGGGCGCATGTGGGACAGGAATTTCATCAGGGCTCCCGGCCGCTCCGGAAAGACGAATCGCAGCAGGCGCTCGTCCCGGGCCAGCGCGGAGCGGCCGCCGACCATGTGGCGAATGTGTTCCTTGGCCAACTCGTCGTGCGTGAGGTCCAGCGCCTCGAACCCGTGGCGGCTGAAGTTAGCGGCGATCTTGGCGGACTCGCCCCGTCCGTGGGTGGTCAGCCCGACGAACACATGGGCTTGGCTTGAATCGCCGATCCGGTAATTGAACTCGGTGACGTTGCGCGGCCCGCCAGGCAGGCTGCCGATCAACTCGCAAAAGCGCCGGAAACTGCCGCGCTCCTCGGGAATGGTGACTGCGAGCAGGGCTTCGCGCTCTTCACCCACCTCGGCGCGCTCGGCCACGAAACGCAACCGGTCGAAATTCATGTTGGCGCCGCACAGGATGGCCGCATAGGTCTCGCCCCGGGTCTTGTTCTTGGCGACGTATTGCTTGATCGCCGCCACCGCCAGCGCGCCGGCCGGCTCGACGATCGAACGGGTGTCCACGAACACATCCTTGATGGCGGCACAGACCGCGTCGGTGTCCACTGTGACGAACTCGTCGACCAGCTCGCGAGCGATGCGAAAGGTCTCCTCGCCTACCAGCTTGACGGCCGTGCCGTCGGAAAACAGGCCGACATCGTCCAGGGTGATGCGTTTGCGGGCCGCGACCGATTGGGCCATGGCATCGGAGTCGTTCATCTGGACGCCGATCACCTTGATCTCGGGGCGCACGGCCTTGATGTAGTTGGCCACGCCCGAAATCAATCCGCCCCCGCCGATGGCCACGAACACGGCATCCAGCGGGCCTTGGTGCTGGCGCAGGATTTCCATGGCGATGGTGCCCTGGCCGGCGATCACGTCCGGATCGTCGAAGGGATGGACGAACGTCAGCCCCTGCTGCTGCCCGATTTCGACGGCGTGGAGATAGGCGTCTGAGTAACTCTCCCCGTGCAGGACGACCTCGCCCCCCAGTGCCTTGACCGCTTCGATCTTGAGCTGAGGCGTGGTGAGGGGCATGACGATCACCGCCCGGGCGCCCAACCGATGCGCCGACAGCGCCACGCCTTGCGCATGGTTGCCAGCCGAAGCGCAAATAACGCCGTGCTGCAACTGCTCGGGCGTCAGGTGGGCCATCTTGTTGTACGCGCCGCGCAGCTTGAAACTGAACACCGGCTGCTGGTCCTCGCGCTTGAGCAAGACCTTGTTGTGCAGACGGCGACTCAGGTTGCGGGCTGGCTCGAGGGCGGACTCCACTGCCACGTCGTAGACCCGCGCGGTCAGGATCTTCTTGAGGTAATCCGCCGGCGCCAATTGCTTTTTCATAGACCGGGGAATGATAAGCGCCACGGTCGACGGTCAAACCGAGGGCCGGCCACGCAGAAAAAAGCCCTCGAACCTTGCGATTCGAGGGCTGAATCCACCAAAGGAGAAGGTGGAGGAGACAACCTGCATTGCTGCCCCGGCCCTCGAGCCGGTTGCAGCGTCAAATGCCCATAACAAACTCGTTATGCTGTGAAATTCAGTATAGCTCGACTTTGCTGCGTCGCAACAAGCGGGTGTCTCAACCTGCGACAAATCGGCCTTGTAACCTGGCTTTTGACGAGGATCAAAGTGATGGAATGCACCGTAAGCTGGACCGGCGCCGCCGGAACGCGCTCAGGAATGGGATTCGTTGCCGAAACCGGTAGCGGCCACGTGCTGGCCATGGATGGCGCGCCCGACCCGGTCCATCCCGAAAATGGCGGCCAGAACCTGGCGCCCCGGCCCATGGAAACCGTCCTGGCCGGAACCGGCGGGTGCACCGCGTATGACGTGGTGCTCATTCTCAAGCGCGGTCGCCACGACGTTAGTGGGTGCTGCGTCAAGCTCACATCCGAGCGAGCCGCGACCGATCCCAAAGTGTTTACCCGGATCCATATGCACTTCCGGGTGACCGGCCGCAACTTGGCGGCCGTGGCCGTCGAGCGCGCGATCGCCTTGAGCAAGGAAAAGTATTGTTCCGCCAGCATCATGCTCGGGAAAACAGCCGAAATCAGCACCAGCTTTGAAGTTGCCGTCGATTGACGGCTTCGGTCAAGCGGCAAAGAAGTAACTGAAGAGCTTAAATGTAGTGGGCCGTGGTGGTCATTACCTTGGCCGCCGCCTTCATCAACGCTTTGGCCGGCAGCGGCAACTCCACCGCGCCCGCCTGGAGCGCTTGCGCCGCATGGGAAGCCTCGTCCTGCTTCATCTGCGCCACGATGGCCCGAGAGGCATGGTCGTTGGTCGGCAGGCGGTCCAGGTGGCTCTGTAGATGGGCCTCGACCTGCCTTTCGGTTTCGACGACGAAGCCCAGACTGAGGCGATCGCCCAGACGACCGGCGAGCAGTCCCAGGCCGAAAGCCCCCGCATACCAGAGCGGATTGAGCAGGGAAGGGCGATCACCCAGTTCGGCCAGGCGCTCGGCGGTCCAGGCCAGGTGGTCGGTTTCCTCCTCGGCCGCCCGCTGGAAATGCGCACGCAGTGCCGGATCGCGCGTCGCCAGCGCCTGTGCCGAATAAAGGGCCTGGGCGCAGACTTCGCCGACGTGGTTGACCCGCATCAGGGCCGCGGAACTGCGCGATTCGGTGCCTGCCAGCCGGGTTTCGTCGGCTGGCAAGACCGGGCAAGGCCGGGAGGCCTGCGGCTTGGCAAAAAGTGTTCGGAGTGCGCTGTCGGCAGCGCCAATGAGTCGGTCCATGCAGAGAAGTTTAAGCGGGGCCGGTCGTCTTCATGTACCCGCGCGTCGTAGGGTTTTTCGCTGGGTGGCCTTCCCGCAGTCCGAAAGAAAATTGTGCAGTGTTGCGCGCCTTCCACTGGGCAGTTTACAGGTGTTGTCGCTATGCAACGAAAGGCCTTGCGAACGGCTAAATACTTTGCGAAAGAAAGGCCGCTCTGGTGCAATAAGGGCAACTTCCCAAAAGGAGGTTGGCCC
>JAAOZX010000230.1 GCA_012274225.1 Comamonadaceae bacterium
GCGCTGGCCGGCGGCGCTCGACACCCCCGCGGCGCCGCCGGCGCTGGCCGTCGGGCCGGCCGACCTGGCCGTGCTGCCGTACACCAGCGGCACGACCGGGCTGCCCAAGGGCTGCATGCACCTGCACAGCAGCATCATGCACAACGCCGTCGCCAGTTCGGTGTGGGGCAACGCCACGGCCGAGACGGTCACGCTGCTGGTGGTGCCGATGTTCCACATCACCGGGATGGTCAGTGTGATGCACAACAACATCTACACCGGTTCGACCCAGGTGCTGATGCCGCGCTGGGACCGCGAGCTGGCCGGGCGGCTGATTTCGCGCTGGCAGGTCAATGCCTGGACCAACATCCCGACCATGGTGATCGACCTGATGGGCAGTCCGAACTTCGCGCAGTACGACCTGTCGAGCCTGGCGCACATCGGCGGCGGCGGCGCCGCCATGCCGCAGGCGGTGGCGCAGCGGCTGCTGGAGCAGTTCAACCTGCGCTATGTCGAGGGCTATGGGCTGACCGAAACGGCGGCGCCTTCGCACAGCAACCCACCCGACGATCCCAAGCAGCAGTGCCTGGGTATTCCGTTCATGAGCTGCGACGCCCGGGTGATCGATCCGGTAACGCTCGAGGAAGTGGCGCAGGGCGAGCAGGGCGAAATCATCGTGCACGGACCGATGGTGTTCGCCGGTTACTGGAAGCAGCCCGAGGCCACGCTGGCCGCCTTCATCGAGTTCGAAGGCAAGCGATTCTTTCGCACTGGCGATCTCGGTCGGGTGGACGAGGACGGCTATTTCTTCATCACCGACCGCCTCAAGCGGATGATCAACGCTTCCGGTTTCAAGGTCTGGCCGGCGGAGGTGGAGGCGTTGATGTTCCGTCATCCGGCGATCCAGGAAGCCTGCGTGATCTCGGCCAGGGACAGCTACCGCGGCGAGACCGTCAAGGCCGTGGTTGTGCTTCGCGCCAGCCACAAGGGCCAGGTCAGCGAGCAGGATGTGATCGAGTGGTGTCGCGAGCACATGGCGGTCTACAAGGTGCCGCGCATCGTGCGCTTCGCCGACGCGTTGCCCAAGAGTGGCAGCGGCAAGGTGATGTGGCGAATGCTGCAGGAAGCCGAAGCCCGCGGTGACTGAAAGCGCAGCCCCACAGTGGCACGCCGCCGATGCAAGCGGCGTGAGCCTGATGTGCCGGTGTGGGCCGAGCTCATCTGTCGGATATGACCTACATTTCGTCGCCCGCTTTGCCCCTAGCATGGCGGCTGGCGTGATTCACATGACAACAGACACAGATAGCGGTGGCATCCCGCACCAGGCAAGAGCCTCCACAGGCATTGACGGCCTGGACAACATCCTGGGCGGCGGCCTGCCCACACACCATCTGTATCTGGTTGAAGGCACGCCGGGTTCGGGCAAGACCACGCTCGGGTTGCAGTTCCTGCGGCGTGGTGCGGAAGACGGCGAGAAGGGGCTGTACATCACCTTGTCGGAGACCGCGGCCGAGTTGAGGACGGTGGCCGCTTCACACGGTTGGTCGCTCAAGGGCGTGGAGGTGTTCGACCTCGTGACGGAAGAAGGCTTGAGCCCCGAATTCGAGCAGTCCATCCTGCACTCATCCGAGGTGGAGCTGGGCGAGACCACGCGTGGGGTCATGGCGGCCGTCCAGCGCCTGAAACCCAAGCGCGTGGTTTTCGACAGCCTCTCGGAAATGCGCCTGCTGGCGCAGAACCCTCTGCGATATCGACGCCAGGTCCTGGCGCTGAAGGGCTTCTTCGCCAATTGCGGCTGCACCGTGCTGCTGCTCGACGACCGCAGTGCCTTCAACGACGACCTGCAGCTTCACAGCATTGCGCACGGAGTCATCAGCCTGGAACAGCTGGTCGACCAGTACGGTCCCGAGCGCCGGCACCTGCGCGTGGTCAAGATGCGCGGCATTCGCTTCCGTGGCGGCCAACACGATTTCAGCCTGGAAACCGGCGGAATTTCCGTGTTCCCGCGCCTCATCGCCGCCGAACATCGCAGCGCGCTGGAGAGTTGCAGCGTCAGTACGGGCACGGCCGCGCTGGACCGGCTGCTGGGCGCAGGCCTGGCGCGCGGCACCAGCACGCTGTTCAGCGGGCCGTCGGGCGTGGGCAAGACCACCGCGGCGTTGGCCTGCATTCGCGCGGCGCTGCTGCGCGGCGAGCGCGCGGTCTACTACCTGTTCGACGAGGGTTTGGGTACTTTGCTCATCCGATCACGCGCGTTGGGATTGAGCGTCGACGAGTACCTGGAGAATGGACAGCTGCAGATCCGCACGCTCGATCCCGCCGAGGTTTCGCCGGGCCATTTCGCGCACATGGTGCGAAGCGCCGTCGAAGAGCGCGGTGTCCAGATCGTCGCCATCGACAGCCTTAACGCCTACCTCCAGGCCATGACCGGCGACAAGCACCTGCTGCTGCAGATGCACGAGCTGCTCACATACCTGAACCAGCGCGGCGTCGTCACGATCCTCATCCTCGGCCTGCATGGCGTGCTTGGCGATACGCGCGCCGACGTCGACCTGAGTTACCTCAGCGACGCGGCCATGCAGTTCCGCTTCTTCGAGGCGCGCGGAAGCCTGCTGAAGGCGGTGTCCGTGGTCAAGAGCCGAACCAGCGCGCACGAGCTGACCATTCGCGAATTCCGGCTCGGTCCGCGGGGGGTCGAAGTCGGCGAGGCATTGACCGATTTCGATGGGGTGCTGAGCGGAGTGACCACATACCGCGGAACCCAGCCGCTGCTCAGCGAGGCCCGCGGCGCGGCGGAACACTGATGGAGCTGCGCGTCTTGATCCATGCGCCACGGGGGCGCGACGCAGCGGTGGTGCAGGGTGTGCTGGAGCCCGAGCACGCCACGATCATTTGCGAGGAGTCGGCGCAATTGCTCGCGCGGTTGCAGGGGGCTTCGGCGGCGGCGATCCTGACGGAGGAGGCGCTGGCCGACCAATCCTTCGTGCAGTCGCTCACCCATTGGCTCGCCAGCCAGCCCCCCTGGTCCGACTATCCCTTCATCGTGCTGGCCACCAAGCAGGCCGGGCGCCGGTCCGATCAGGCGATCGACTCCTTGCACAGCCTGGGCAACGTGATCCTGCTGGAACGCCCGCTCAATGCCGAGACGCTGGCCAGCGCCGCCGGCGCCGCGGTGCGGGCGCGCAAGCGCCAGTACGCCACCCGGCAGCACCTGGAGGAAATCAGCCACACCCGCACCGAGGTGGAGCGCCTGAACAGCGAGCTGGAAGCGCGCATCGGCGAGCGCACCCGCGAGCTCGCCAGCGCCAACGACCGGCTGATGAAGGAGATCGCCGAACGCGAGCGGGCCCAGGCCGCGCTCACCCAGGGCCAGAAGATGGAGGCCATCGGCCGCCTGACCGGCGGCATCGCCCACGACTTCAACAACCTGCTGCACGTGGTCAACATGAACCTGGAATTGATCACGCTGTACGCGAAGGAGGAGAAGGTCAAGCCGGTGGTCGATCGGGCGCGCAGCGCGGCCCGGCGCGGCGCCAAGCTCACCGGCCAGTTGCTGTCGTTCGCTCGCAGCCAGTCGCTGTTGCCGAAGCTGACGCGAGTCAACGCCTTGCTGGTCGGCATGAAGGATCTCCTGGAGATCTCGGCCGGATCGGCCGTCCAGGTGGAGTTGGAACTGTGCGAGGAGCAGGCCTCGGTGCTGGTGGACCCCAGCCAGCTGGAGATGGCGGTGCTGAACCTCGCAGTGAACTCGCGTGACGCGATGCCCGAGGGCGGCACGCTCAGGATCTCGACCAGCACCCGCCACCGGGCCGACGACGATGACCAGCTCAAGGGCGGCGATTATGTGGTCGTCTCGGTGACCGATACCGGCCGGGGGATTCCGCCGCAGTTGCTGAGCAAGGTGTTCGATCCGTTCTTCACCACCAAGCCACTGGGTAGCGGCACCGGGCTGGGCTTGAGCCAGGTCTACGGGTTCGCGCGCCAGTCGGGTGGACTGGCATTCGTGCGCAGCCAGCCCGGCGTCGGAACCACTGTCGAAATGTACTTCCCCGCCGCGCCGGCCGACGCGCAGCCGCGCCCGGATCAGACGCTCCCGCTCACGCTGCCGCAGGGGGTGGAGTCGCGCAACATCCTGGTGGTCGAGGACGACGCGGATGTGCGTCGCGTGATCGTCGAGTGCCTGGGCCTGATCGGCTATGCGGTTACCGAGGCCCGCAACGGCGCCGAAGGGCTGGCCGCGATTGCGAACCGCAAGCCGGACCTGTTGGTGGTCGACTATGCGATGCCTGACATGACAGGCGCCGAGGTGATCTCGAAGGCGCGCGAGCTCTTCGGCGACCTGCCCGTGATCCTCGCCACCGGTTACGCCGACATGGCCGTGGTCGAGCGGCTGGCGGGCAAGCCCGCGATCCTGCGCAAGCCCTTCGACATCAACGCGCTCGGCGCGGCGGTGGCAAGTGCGCTGGAAAGCGGGACGCAAACCTCGCCGGCGCTGAGCAGCGCCTGACTGGCGGCCGGTTCTTCATCGGGTGCCGGCCGCCCCCGCGATCGCCGCCCCCGCCATCCGCGACGGCCGGTGCCGGGGTCTAACATCGGGGCGTCACCGCAAGGAGTCCCGTGAAGATCAAGTCCGTCGCACCCTTCGTCCTGCACGTGCCGGTCACCGGCTCGCAGATCGCCGACAGCACCCACAGCATCACCCATTGGGGCGTGGTGGGCGCGCGCATCGAGACCGAGGACGGCCTGGCCGGCTATGGCTTTACCGGCACCCATGCCGACCTCGCTGGCGACCACCTGATCACCCGCTGCATCGCCACCTGCCACGCGCCGTTGCTCATCGGCGAAGACGCCGGGGACGTGCAACGGCTGTGG
The DNA here is from genome assembly GCA_012274225.1 of Comamonadaceae bacterium. Classification (GTDB taxonomy): domain Bacteria; phylum Pseudomonadota; class Gammaproteobacteria; order Burkholderiales; family Burkholderiaceae_C; genus Ramlibacter. The sequence continues at coordinate 4,852 of JAAOZX010000230.1, forward strand.
CTCAAGCTGGCGCGCAACCCGGCATTGCAGTGGATAGGGCGGGCCGGCATCACCACACTCTCGCAGGCGGCCATCGACGTCGCCCTGTGGGACCTCAAGGCCAAGCGGGCCGGGGTGCCGCTGTGGAAGCTGCTCGGCGGGCAGGTGCGCGACCGCGTGCGCGCCTACAACACCGACATCGGCTGGCTCAGCATCGACGACGCTGCCCTGGTGCAGGGCGCCCAGCGTGCGGTGGCGCAGGGCTTTTCCGGCATCAAGATCAAGGTGGGTTCGACCGTGGAGCGCGACCTGCGCCGGCTCGAGGCAGTACGCCGCGCGATCGGTCCGGACGTCACGCTGGCCATCGACGGCAACGGCAGGTGGGACCTGCCGACCTGCCTGCGGTTTTGCCGCGCGGCCGAGCCGTTCGACGTGTACTGGTTCGAAGAGCCGCTCTGGTACGACGACGTGAAAGGCCATGCCGAACTGGCGCGTGCCACCCGGATCCCGGTGGCGCTGGGTGAACAGCTGTACACGCAGGATGCCTTTGCCGAATTCTTCCACCAGCGCGCCGTGCACTGGGTGCAGCCCGACGTCACGCGCCTGGGCGGGCTGACCGAGGTTTGGCGGGTGTGCGAGACCGCGCACTCGTATCGCCTGCCGGTCGCCCCGCACGCCGGCGACATGAGCCAGGTGCATGTGCACCTGAGTTACGCGCACCCGGCCTGCGCGGTGCTCGAATACATCCCCTGGATCAAGGACTGCTTCACCGATCCGGCGGAAGTGGTGGACGGATTCTTCGGCCTGCCCCAGCAGCCGGGAGCCGGAACCACCCCGACCCCGCAGGCCTGGGAGAAATTCGGCCGGCCCGCGGCTTGACGCCGCGCAGTGAACCGCCGAGCCCGATCGGATGAAAGGAGATCGGGCTGTGCCGGCGACCCGGTTCAATCGATCGCCGCGCCGCGCTGCGCCAGCAGCTCGCGCAGCACCGAGCGGTGGCAGTGGTTCTCGTCCTCGCAATAGCAGCCCAGCGAGAAGGCGGTCTGGTGCGACAGCGCGGCCAGCAGGTCGAGCAGGTGACTGGCCTCGGGGTGCTTCATCTCCGCATGGAACTTGCGCTTGAACGCGGCCCAGGCCTTCTCGCCGCTGGCGGCCTGGCCCTGGCCCATCAGCGGCGCGCTGGGCGACAGATTGGGCAGCCAGATGTCGTAGAAGTCGCGCTTGGCGAACTCGGTCTTGGGCACGCCGCGGGGCGGCCGGCGCACGGTTCCCAGCCGCAGGCCTTCGCCGGCAGTGCGCGGGGTGCCGAGACGGACGATGCGGATGCCCATGGGAGTCCTCCTGGCGCGCTGGGCGCGCGTCGCCATTCTGTCACTGCGCGAGGGGCGGAACCATGACGCGCAAGGCGCCCGGCCGGATTCGGTAGTTCAGCGGAACCTGCAGCAGCCGCACTTCGCCGTCGGTCGCAACGCGCAATTGCCGTTGCGGCGTGCGCACCACCAACTCGGTTGCCGTCAGCATGTCGAAATCCCTGGCCTGGCGCAGCCGGCCGGTCAGCGCGCGCAGCGCCAGGCGCAGCAGGCCGAAGCGCCCGGTTCGCTGCGTCATGTACAGGCTGAGCTCGCCACCCGAAAGGTGAGCGCGCTCGCCGATCTCGAACCCTTCCATGTTGTATTGGTTGTTGCCGATGAAGACGAATGCGCTGCGCCGATCCAGTTGCTCGCCGTTCACGCCGATGCGCACCGACAACACCGGGTAACGCCGCGCCGCATGCACGGCAGCGCTCAGCAAAGCAGTCCATTTCCCGCGGCCCAGGCGGCGGCGCTGGCGCTCGCGGTCGAGCACGATGTCCGGGTACAGGCCGAGGCTGGAGTTGTTGATGAAGACATGGCCGTTGACTTCGGCCACGTCGACTCGCACCTCGCGGCCGCGGGCGATGGCATCGATTGCCGCGTCGAGCTCCAGGGGGATGCCGAGGTCCTTGGCGAAGTGGTTGAGCGTGCCCAGCGGCAACACGCCCAGCGCCGCCTCGGTGTCGACCAGACGCGAAGCCACCGCGCTTACCGTGCCGTCGCCGCCGCCGGCGATCACCAGGCGCGCGCCTTGCTTGACGGCGTCGTCGGCTGCCGCCAGCAGTTGTTGGCCGCCATCGACTTGCAGCACCTGTGCGCCGAGGCCGCGCTCGCGGCACTTGGCTTGCAGCGTTGCCAGCCACTCCTGCGGCTTGTCGCCTCCCGCCGCGGTGTTGACGATGACCGGCACGGCTCGCGCGACCGCGGTCCGGGAAGGTGGCGTTGGCCGATCCAGCATGCCGTCCAGCTTAACCCGGGCTCGGACGTGCCGTGTCGGAACCGGACTTCGATCGAGCTGTGATTCGTCCTACGGCCGCACAGCCGAGGCGGGCTCGGCCGGTGTATCGATGTCGGCAATGATCCGGGCATAGCGCTGGCGGCTCCAGTAGGCCGACGCCCAGTCAATCAGCACCACGATGCGGTTGCGAAACCCGATCAGGAAATAGATGTGGGCGAACAGCCAGAACAACCAGGCCGGGTAGCCGCTGAACTTGAACCGGCCCAGGGGCGACATCAGGTCGACGACCGCGGCGTTGCGGCCTATGGTGGCGAGGTTGCCGTAATCGCGGTAGCGGAACGCCCGCGGCGCACGGCCCCCCAGCCGGGCCAGGATGTTCGCCGCCGCCGCTCGTCCCATCTGCTTGGCCGCGGGCGAGACCCCGGGCACCGGCTTCGGTTTCTGTCCCGGCGCGAAGCTGCGCGCTGCCGCCAGGTCGCCGATGACATTGATCTCCGGATGGCCGGGCAGCGTCAGGTCCGGCTCGACCACGACCCGGCCGGCGCGATCCACGGTCGCTGCAACCGCCCGCGCCAACTGAGCGCCGAGCGGCGACGCCGCGACGCCGGCGGCCCAGATCACGCAACGGCTTGCAATGGCGTGGCTGTCGGCCGGGCTCACGGTGCCACTTGACGGCTTGACTTGCACGCGGTCGGCACCGATGGCCGTCACCATCGCGCCCAGGCAAACTTCGACGCCGAGTTCCTCGAGCTGATCGCGGGCGCGGCGGCCGAGCTCCTCGGGCATCGCCTGCAACAAACGCGGGCCGCCCTCAAGCAGGATGATGCGGGCGTGCGACGGGTCGATGCGACGGAACTCGCCGGGTAGGGTGAAGCACGCGATCTCGGCCAGTGTTCCAGCCATCTCCACGCCAGTCGGGCCACCGCCGATCACCACGAAGGTCAGCCAGGAGTCGCGGCGCGCCGCATCGGGCTCCTTTTCCGCAGCCTCGAACGCCAACAGGATGCGCCGGCGGATCTCGAAGGCATCGTCGAGTGTCTTGAGGCCCGGCGCGTACGGTTGCCACTCGTCATGGCCGAAATAGCTGTGGGTGGCGCCCGCGGCCACGATCAGGTGATCGTAGGGCAGCGCCATTCCGTCCTGCAGCCGCACCTGCCGGGCCTGCGGGTCGATCGGACCGGCGCTGCCATTATCGGGGCAAGCCTGATGGTCGCCACCAATGTCCTGTCGCTGGACGAGGCCTACCAAGCCATCCACCTGGACACCATCGTCCTGCTGTTCGGCATGATGATCGTGGTCGCCAACCTGCGGCTCTCCGGATTCTTCAGCCTGGTGGCGGAGTGGACCCTGGAGCACGCTCGCCATCCGATCACGCTCTTGACCGCGACTGCCGTGACCGCGGCCGTGCTGTCGGCATTCTTCGTGAACGATACGGTATGCCTGGTGATGGCGCCGCTGGTGGCTGAAGTCGTCGGGACACTGAAGCGC
>JAAOZX010000231.1 GCA_012274225.1 Comamonadaceae bacterium
CCGACCCAGCGCGGCGGACAACGCGAGCCACGCCAACGACACCGGCAGCGCCCACACGGCAATCGCGGCGAGCTTCAATCCGAGCGCCTGCACGCTGTCGAACAGCCAGCCGTACAGGGCGTCCGAGCCCCGATAGACGACCACGTCGATCAGGTTCTTCGCCTTGTATTTCGCCTCGCGGTCGACGACGGTGAAGAACAGTTGGCGCGCCGGATTGGCGATCGCGAAGTTGGTCCAGCGCTGGACCACCTGGAACACCAGCACCACGGTCAACGTGGGCACCAGCGCCAGCACCGCGAACCCGGCGACGTACACCACGGGCAATGCGCCCGCGGCGACCGCCGTGCCGAAGCGTTTGAGCAGCGGGCCGGTGACGACGACCTGCGTCACCAGCGTCAACACGCTGACCGCGAGGTCGACGCTCGCGAAGACACGCGTCTGCGCACCGGCGCCTTGCACGCCACTGGCCACCAGGTTCGCCTGCGCGAAATAAAGGATCGTCGCGCCGAACGACAGCAGGCTTACCCAGGCCGCGACGCCGAGCAGATACGGAGAGCGCAACACCTCGGTCAGCGCGGCGAACGCGCCGCCGCCGATCCGTGCCTCACCTCCCGTCGAGTTCTGCGTCGGCGCGGCCGTGCGCTCGAGCCGATACACGCAGTAGACAGCGCCCTCGAGCAGCACGGCCGCTACCATCAGGAGGTTGGCCGGCCCGAGCGGCACCGAAAGCGCGATGGTGATCGAGGGCCCGAGCAGCGCGCCCGCGGTGCCGCCCGCGCCGATGAAGCCGAACAGCCGCTTGCCCTGCGCGCTCGTGAAGATGTCGGCCATGAACGACCAGAACACGGTCACGGCGAACAGGTTGAAGACGCTGACCCAGACGAAGAAACCGCGCGCGATGGCAACCGGCTCGACCTTCAGGCTGAGCAGCAGCCAGAACAGCACCAGATTCGCGACGAAAAAGTGGTAGACGATCGGGATGAAGCGCCGGCGTGGCACTTTGGCGACCAGCATCCCGTACAGCGGCTGGGCCGCCAGCAGCGTGACAAAGGTCGCCGTGAACATCCATGGCAGCGCCTTGACCCCGCCGGCAATCCCCATCTGGTCGCGCAGCGGCCGCAGCACGTAATAGCCGGCCAGCAGCATGAAGAAATACGCGAACGACCACAACGCCGCGCTGCGCTCGGCCCTCGTTCCAGGCACCACCCGCCAGAACCATTGGCGGGCCGACGTCATGGCGCGAGCGACAGCTTCTTCCTGAGCTCGTCGGCCGTCACCGATTGGCCATAGCCCGGCCCGCCGCGCTGGAAGCGGGTCGCGTCGATCAGCTTGCCGACGACCACGGGCTCGAATCCCGCATCGCGCACCAGTGTCTGCGCGACATTGACCGCTGCCGGATCGTCGCCGGCGATCGGCACCGCCATGCGCGGCTCGGGCCGGTTCGCCTCCCGCGCGAAGATCATGTACGACATCGTGTTGAACGAACGGACCAGGCGCGCCCCGGTCAGGTATTTTTGCGACGTCACGCCCACGCCGTCACGATCGGCTTCCTGTGCGATGTCGCCGTCGCGCGCCTGCACGGCGTTGCACGCATCGAGCACGATCTTGCCGTTGAGCGAGGTGCCGTAGTCGCGGCCGATCCCGGGCAGCGCGGCGTACGGCACCGCGATGAAGATCGCCTGGCCAAACTTGATCGCGTCCGCCACCGAGCCGGCGCTCGCCAGCGAGCCGAGCCCGGTGACCAGGCCCTTCAGCTCCTCGGGGTGACGCGACGAAAAGAGCACCGGATGGCCGGCCTTGACCCACAGGCCGCCGATGGTGCCGCCGATATGCCCCGATCCGATGATGCCGATCGGCAGCTTGGCGTTGCCCGCCGGCTGCGCGGCTGCGAGCCACGGCTGCAGCGCCAGGGCGACGCCGGTCGCGGCCGGCGCCAGCAGCAGGCGGCGCCGTGTTGCGTTGGTCCTTTGGAGTCCTGGCATTTGATCCTCCGCAGCTATATCGGTGGCACTGACCGGCACAAGGCGTGCAGGGGATGCCGATCCGATGGGAGTGGCAGTTTGCCACTCTTCGGCCGCGGCTGTCATGGCGTTCGCAGGATGACGCACTGCCGAGCAAGGCCTGCCAATCGCCAGCCGGACCGTCACGGCACTGCCGGCTCCGGCGCCTCGCCCGCGGCCCGTTCAGGTCCAGGACAGCGCCATCACATCCGCTTCCAGCGAATTCGCCAGGGCCTGCAACTGCGCGTGTTCGCCGCGCCGGGCGAAGATGCCCATGGCGTGCGAGGAGTGAATCGATAGCGGGACATTCCCGTGTGCGCGGGCCAGCTCCAGGCGGCACCACCAGACCAACGCGTGCAGCCAGCCGGGCCGGCGCATTGCACAGGTGCGGTCCCGGCAGTCGGTGAAGTGCTCGTACGCATCTTCCAGCAGCCCGGCCCGGCATGCGCTGAAGCAGCTGGCGAAGTCCAGGATGATCAGTCCGATGTCGGTGGAGGTGCCGGGCCTCAGCATCGCAGCGCGGCCCTCTTGCACCATCGCCTGCCCCCGCCGGACCAGGCTTCTGAGCCTGGCCAGGTCGGTGGACCGGCCGGCCCGCTCCGACTCCACGATCTGCAGCGCCTCGCAGAAGCAAATGTTCACCCACGGATGAAAGCTGTCGCAGCCCGCGTCCGACTGTTGCCCGGCGAACCAAACCGCTGCCTCCAGGGCCTCGTTGGCTCGCGCGAAATTTCGCGACCAGGTAGCGGCCACGCCCAGGTAGTTGTAGCCAAACGCGTAAGCCCGGGGCGAAGCGCCACGCCCGCACAGGGCGAGCCCGTCGTCCGCGGTCTGGACGGCCTCCTCACTGCGACCGAGCATGCAGGCCGCGTGGCTCATGACCGCCAGCGAATCCGACTGCCCGGGCCGATTCGAGTCCTGGCGAAACAGATCGTTGGCGCGCGAGCTCACCTTGTACGCCAGGCGCAGCCGCGACTCGAGCAGGTACGCCTGGCCCAGCACCAGGTAAGCCTCGGCCTCGACGCGCCGGTCGCGCGACTTGACGCCCCGCATCAACGCTTGCCGGGCCAATTGATGGCCCCTGACCGCCTGGCCCTGGGTCAAAGCGTGCCGGGCCTGCGAAAGGCAGTGATTCGTCAATAAGCTGTTGACGGTTGCGATGACTGACAGATCGTCCTTTTGCCGGCTATGGGTGCGGGGTGCGGAAGCCTGCGCCAAACTAGCACCGTAACCGCGGGGCGACCTAGGGGGAATGCTTAACGCCGGCCATTTCCCGCTGTTCGTTTGATTCGCCGCAAGTCTGTGCCATGCGGCAATGCGGCCATGCGGCCATGCGGCCATGCGCCTGCAAGTTTGCGATGGCGGGACCGTCGCGCTCAAGGTCGCGGCATTTGCTGGAACAACTGAATTGCCTTGTCGAGCAACCGGTTGACCGCCGGGTCCACGGAAACCACGGCGCTGGCCTGGGCCCTCACGGCGGCGTTGCTGTCATAGCTGTTCATGTTGGTGAGGCTGGCAAGCTCGCCTCGTTGATGGTAAAGGCAAAGCGCTGAAGACGCGTGGAGCGGTTGCCGTCCGACGTCGCCACTGTCAGAGTTGCCGAAGCTGGCGAGTCAAACACGATCTGGACGGTCCCAACGGACGTTTCGGTGCTCGGACGGTACGAGCAGGTGATGCATGTTACGTGAGCAAATTCTTGCTCGCCGCAACCACGCCGTGTTGCCAGGAAGCCATATTGCGAGCTTGTCCTACGCGGCGGTAACCGCCGCTCCGACAAAACGGCCGCGGTGGGCTATTCGCCGAACACCACCGCCACTCCATGGCCCTGCTCGGGCGCCACGGCAATGCCTTGCGCAACCTTGATGAAGGGCACGCCATTGGCGCGCAACACCTCATGCGCTGCGGCGATGCTGGCGGTGCGGAAGAACAGCGCCGCGAAGGCCGGTTGCGGCCGGGCCGTTGCCGGCACGCCGGGCAGCAGTTGCGCCAGCCCGGCGGTGGTGGTGAAGCGGATCGGCGTGTTGCCGGTGGCCACGTCGAAGTACGGCGCGCCGCTCAGTTCGCCCGACTGGGGCGTGGTCCCGAAGATCGCGGCA
>JAAOZX010000232.1 GCA_012274225.1 Comamonadaceae bacterium
CTGTCGTCGACGGCGCACAACGCCACCCGCAGCACCGGTCATGCCATCGAGAAGGCCGTGCGTGGCGTGGGCGTGAACTGGGTGCGCACGATTGCCCGCACCTACGACGTGGCCGGCATGCGCGACGCCCTGAAGGAGGCGTTGACCACGACCCAGAAGGGCCCCAAGGTGCTGATCGCGCAAAGCGAATGCATGCTCAACAAGCAGCGCGCGAGAAGCCGCAGGTGCGCCACGCGCTGGCCGCCGGCGAGCGGGTCGTGCGCGAACGCTTCGGCGTCGACCCGGACACCTGCACCGGCGACCACTCCTGCATCCGCCTGTCGGGCTGCCCGTCGCTCTCGATCAAGCCCAACCCAGATCCGCTGCGCACCGACCCGGTGGCCACGGTGCTCGACTCCTGCGTCGGCTGCGGCTTGTGCGGCGAGGTGTCGCATGCCGCGGTGCTGTGCCCCTCGTTCTACCGCGCCGAGATCGTCAGCCATCCGACACGCTGGGACCGGCTGCGGCAGCGCCTGCGCCAGGCCGTGATCGGCCGCCTGCAACGACGCGCCGCGCGCACGAGCGCGCGGTACGCTTTCTAGCTGCGCCCAAAGAAGACATGGCCGGAACCGAACCGATCAAGATCGCGATCCTCGCCATGGGCGGGGAGGGCGGCGGCGTGCTGGCCGAGTGGATCCTCGACCTGGCCGAGCACAACGGCTACATAGCCCAGACCACGTCGGTCCCGGGTGTCGCCCAGCGCACCGGGGCGACCATTTATTACGTCGAGCTGTATCCCCGGGCCCAGGCCGAGCGCGACGGCGCCATGCCGGTGCTGGCGCTGATGCCACTACCCGGCGATGTCGACGTGGTGCTGGCCTCCGAGCTGATGGAGGCGGGCCGCGCGGTCCAGCGCGGCCTGGTCACGCCCGACCGCACCGCCTTGATCGCTTCGACCCATCGCGTCTATTCCATCGCCGAGAAGATCGCGCTGGGTGATGGCCGGGCCGACAGCGCCAGTCTGATCACGCATGCGCAGCGCGCCGCGAAACATTTCGTGCGCTTCGACATGGCGCAGGCCGCCGAGCAGGCCGGCAGCGTGATCAGCGCCGTGCTGTTCGGCGCGCTGGCCGGCACCGGTGTGCTGCCGTTCTCGCGCTCGCAGTTCGAGGCCACCATCGCGCGCGGCGGCGTGGGCGTGAAGCCCAGCCTGCAGGCCTTTGCGACGGGTTATGAGCGTGCTGCGATCGATCCGGATGCTCAGGCGCCCATCGAGCCGGTTGCGCCAGCGGCCGTGGCGCCTGACGCCGCCGCGTCGCGCGATCCGAAGATTCGCGCGCTGCTCGAGCGCATCGATGGCGGCTTTCCCGTCTCGGCCCGCGGCGTGTTGATCGAAGGCGCGCGACGCGTGGTCGACTACCAGGACCCGGCCTATGCGCAGCTGTACCTGGACCGGCTGGCGCGGATCGCGGCCTTGCCGGCCGCGGGCGAACCGCTGCTGTTGCAGGAGAGCGCGCGCCACCTGGCCTTGTGGATGAGTTATGAGGACACGATCCGCGTGGCCGAGCTGAAGACGCGCGGCAGCCGCTTCGAACGGGTGCGTGGCGAGGTGCGGGTCGATGACGATCAGGTGCTGTCCATCCATGAATTTATGCATCCGCGGCTGGAGGAAATCTGCGACACCCTGCCCGCCGGCCTGGGCCGCTGGCTGCTGGGCTCCGGCTGGCCACGCCGGCTGGCCGAGCGCTTCACGCACAAGGGCCGCGTCATCGCCACCAGCTCGCTGCGCGGCTTCCTCCTGCTCTACCTCGTGGCCGGGATGAAGCGCTGGCGTCGCGGCACCTTGCGCTTCGGCGTGGAGAACCAGCGGATCGAGCGCTGGCTTTCGCAGATCGTCCAAGCGGCTGCACTGAATCCCCGGCTCGCGGTCGAAGTGGCGCAATGCCAGCGGCTGGTCAAGGGCTACGGCGACACCCATGAGCGCGGCCTGCGCAATTTCGAGACCGTGATGGCGGCGGTGCAACGCGCCGGCGCCGCGCTCGCACCCGCCACGGTGCGCGAGCTGCGCGATGCGGCGCTCGCCGACGAAGAGGGCGACCAGCTGCGCGCATTGCTGGTACGCCACGCCCTGGCCTGACGAGGAAACACCATGACCAGCCCATCCCCGGTACCGTTGCAGCTTCGCGTCGAGGAGACGCGCGAGCTGAATGGCCTGATCCGAATGATCCGGTTGCGTGCCGACGATGGCTCCGCCCTGCCCGGCTATACCGCCGGCGCGCACCTGCGCGTCCAGGTCGAGTTGGCCGATGGAAAGACCGACTGGCGCCATTACTCGCTGATCAACTTCTCGACCCGCCCGGACGCCTGCGACAGGCCGACCGAATACCTCATTGCGGTGCGGCGCGAGGACTTGGGTCGCGGCGGTTCGCGCTTCATGCACGAGCGGGTGCAGACCGGCCAGGCGCTCAACATCGAGCCGCCGAAAAATGAATTCGAGCTGCGCGACGACCCGGGCTGTGCGGTGCTGGTGGCCGGCGGCATTGGCGTCACCCCACTGGCGAGCATGGCCGCGCGCCGGGTCGCGCAGGGCGCGCCGGTGCGCATGCACTACGCCGGGCGCAGCCGCGAGCTGATGGCCTTCCTGCCCGAGCTGCAGGCCCTGCTGGGTGCTTCGCTGAACCTGCACATCGACACGGAGGCGGGCGCGCCGCCGGACGTGGCGGCGCTGCTCGACGGCTGCGCCGGATCCGACCAGCTCTACGTCTGCGGACCCAAGCCGATGCTGGACGCGGCGCTGGCCGCAACCCAGGCGCGCGGCTGGAGCCGGGAGCGCGTCCACTTCGAGGTCTTCACCCCGCCTGTCGTGGAGGCGGGCGATCATGCGTTCGAGGTGGTGCTGGCGCAGAGCGGCCGCAGCCTCACGGTGCCGCCGGACCAATCGATCCTGGAGTGCCTGATCGCCGCCGGCTGCGACCCGTTCTTCGATTGCCAGCGCGGCGAATGCGGGGTTTGTGCGGTACCCGTCATCGAAGGCGAGATCGATCATCGCGACTACGTCCTGAGCGAGAGCGAGAAGCGCGAGGGCAAGCTGATCCAGGTCTGCGTGTCGCGCTGCAAGGGCCAGCGTCTGGTGCTCGACCTGTGAACCCGCCAAGGAAGGAGCTGTCATGAGCAAGTATCGAAACCAACCCGATGCCGTCAAGGCCCTGGTGCGCGACACCGAAGTGCACAAGGACCTCTACATCGACCAGGAGCTGTTCGAGCTGGAGATGGAGCAGCTGTTCGCCAACACCTGGGTCTACGTGGGCCACGCCAGCCAGGTTCCCAACAAGGGTGACTACTACACCACCACCGTCGGCACCCAGCCGGTGGTGATGGTGCGGCATACCGACGGCAGCGTGAAGGTGCTGTACAACCGCTGTCCGCACAAGGGCACCAAGGTGGCGGGCGAAGTCTGCGGCAACACCGGCAAGTTCTTCCGCTGCCCGTACCATGCCTGGACCTTCCGGACCGACGGCAGCCTGCTGTCGGTGCCGCTGAAGAAGGGCTACGACAACACCGGTTTCGAGTCCTGCGAGGCGAGTCGGGGCATGGCGCCGGTGCCCGCGTTGCAGGTTTATCGCGACTTCGTGTTCTGCCGGTTGAACCCGCAGGGCATCGGCTTCGAGGAGTTCTTCGGGCCGTCGCTCTCGACAATCGACAACATGATCGACCGCTCGCCAGAGGGCAAGCTGGAAGTCGCCGGCGGCGTGCTGCGCTACATGCATCGCTGCAACTGGAAGATGCTGGTCGACAACCAGACCGATACCTGCCACCCGATGGTGGCGCACGAATCGTCGGCCGGCACCGCCGTGAAGGTGTGGAAGGAAGCGCCGGACGGCACCCCCAAGCCGATGGCAGTGGAGCTGTTCGCGCCGTTCGTCAGTTCCTACGAGTTCTTCGAGAACATGGGCATCCGGGTGTGGGACAGCGGCCACGGCCATACCGGCGTCGCCGACTCCATCCACGCGGCCTACTCGCCGGTGCCCGGCTACTGGGAGCAGATGGTGGCTGCATATGGTGAAGCGCGCGCCCAGGCGATCCTCGGCGAGGTTCGCCACAACACCATCTACTTTCCCAACATCATGGTCAAGGGCCCGGTACAGACGCTGCGCCGCTTCGTGCCGCTGGCCGCGGACCGGACGCTGGTCGAGTCCTGGACCTTCCGGCTGGTCGGCGCGCCCGATCTGCTGCTGGAGCGCACGCTCATGTACAACCGTCTGATCAACGCGCCGACCTCGGTCGTCGGGCACGACGACGCGGAGGTGTACGAGCGGATGCAGGAAGGCCTGCATTCGCGCGGCCACGACTGGGTCAACGTGGGCCGCCTCTACGACCCGGCGGAACGTGACCAGGTGACGGCCGTCACCAACGGCACCAGCGAGTGGCAGATGCGCAACCAGTTCCGCGCCTGGTCCAGGTACATGGCGGCGCCGCAGGAGGTGCCGGCATGAGCGCCTTCACCGACGCGCAGCTCATGGCCTTCGTCTACGCCGAGGCGCGCATGCTCGACGAGCAGCGCTTCGAGGACTGGCTCGCCCTCTTCACCGAGGACGCGTACTACTGGATGCCGCTGGCGCCGGGCCAGCAAGACCCGAAGTTGCATTCCTCGCTGATGCACGAGGACAAGTTGCTGTTGCGCGTGCGGGTGGAGCGCCTCGCCGGCGCCCGCACCTTCTCGCAGCAGCCGCGCAGCCGCAGCCACCATCTGTTGCAGCAGCCGACGGTGGAGCAGGCCGACCGCGAGACCGGTCGCTACACGCTGCGCACGGCCTTCCACTATGTCGAAACCCGGCAGGACCGGCAGGCGCTCTACGCCGGCTGGGCGACGCACGAGTTGGTGACCCAGGAGGGGCAGTTGCGTATCCGGCTGAAACGCGTGGACCTCGTCAACTGCGACGCCGCGTTCGAGAACATCAACCTCTTCATGTAAGTTCGCCGCCGCATGGA
>JAAOZX010000233.1 GCA_012274225.1 Comamonadaceae bacterium
GGTAAGCGTTCCGCGAACGACACCCTTGCATCGCCGATCACGGCGTGCTGGGTTCGGCCCTATGCGGCTGCGGCGATAGGTGCTGAGTCGGCCCCGGCGGTAGTGTCGGGCGGCCGCCAGTTGTGCGGCAGCAGTTGCGCCAGGTCGCGGTGCTTGAGCGTCGGCAGCCTCTCGAACACGTCCTTCAAGTACGCCCAGGGGTCGTGTCCATTGAGCTTGGCCGATTCGATCAGGCTGAGTACCACCGCGGCGCGCTCGCCGGCCTGCTGCGATCCGACAAACAGCCAGTTCTTGCGGCCGATCGCGAGCGGGCGCACCGCATTCTCCGCCGCGTTGTTGTCGATCGGAACCTGGCCGTCGTCGAGGTAGTGCGTGAGTCCTCGCCAGTTGCTCAGCGCATAGTCGATCGCTTTGGCCGTGACATCGGCCTTGGCCAACTTCTGACGCTGCCCACTCAGCCAGGCGTGCAAGGCGTCGACCACCGGCTTGGCATGCCGCTGTCGCAGCAGCCATCGGGCCTGGGGTTCGAGTTCGCGAGCCTCGCGTTCGACCTCGTAGAGCTTGGCGATCAGCGCCACTGCATGGCTCGCGATCTCGCTGCCGTTGAATTGGTGCGCCTCGTACAGCTTCCTGCGCGCATGCGCCATGCACAGCGCTGCCGTCACGCCTTGGGCTTGCAACGCGTGGTAGCCCGAGAAGTCGTCGGACACCAAGGTCCCAGCGTAGCCTTGTAGCACCCGGCGCGCATTCTCGCCGCCGCGGCTCTTGCTGAAGTCGTACAGCACGGCCCGTCCCTTGCCGTTGACGGCCACGAAGTTCGTCGTGCGGTACACCCATACATACGCGCGGCTGGTCTTGCCCTTGCCGGGTGCCAGCAGCTTGATGGGCGTCTCGTCGGCGTGGACCACGTCGTGGCCGACGATGAAGTCCTTCAGTGCCTCGGCCAGCGGTGTCAATCGCACTCCGCAGATGCCGATCCACTGCGCCATGCTTGAGCGCGGGATGTGAACGCCAGAGCGGGCGTAGATCTCGCTCTGCCGGTACAGCGGCAGGTGATCGTCGTGCTTGGCCACCGCCACCTGCGCCAGCAGGCCCGGCGCCGGGATACCCTTGTCGATCATCTGTGCCGGCATCGGCACGGCCTGGATGCTTTGGCAGCACGCGCAGGCGTACTTGCCGCGAATGTGGCGCAGCACGAAGAACTGCGCCGGCACGCAGTCGAGTTGTTCGCTGACCTCTTCGCCGATGCGCTTGAGGGCCTGGCCGCACTCGCAGTGGGTGGCTTCTATCTCGTGGTGCCGCTCCACGCGCGGCAGCCCGGCGGGCAGTGCCTGGCGCACGGCCTGACGCTTGGCTGCCGTTGCTGCGGGTGGCGGTTTGACCTCGTCCTGGGCTGCGCGGTCTTCGATCGCGGTGTCGGCCACGATGGCGTCGAACAGCACAGTCTGCGTCGTGCTGTCCAGGCTCTCGCTGGACGTGCCGAAGCGCCAGCGCTTCAGCCGCGCGATCTCGAAGTTCAGCGCTTCGTTCCTGGTCTTCTCGAACCTGAGCTCGGCTTGCATGCGCTCGATCTGTTCGCGCATCGCATGCACCGTGTCGGCCGCGGGCTGGGCATCCTGCAGGGCATCCGGGACTTGCGTGCTGCAGGCATCGAGCATGGACGGCAGTATCCCTCTCACGCGTGCGCGCGCGAGACGGGACATTCGCCAATGGACAGGCGCCACGTCGCAAGGGTCGAATCCGGCGCATCGCAGTCGCCCTCAAACTGCCGTGATGGCCTGCGGTGGTGGTGCGCTTAGCCGCTGCCACGGCAGGCCAGCAACGAGCCAGTCGAACTGCTCGCGGCTGAGCAGAACCTGCCCCGAATCCCGGCGCGGCCAAGCGAAGCTGCCGCCCTGCAGCCGGCGCGTACACAGCCACATGCCCGCGCCGTCGTAGACCAGCACCTTGAGCCGGTCGGCACGCCGGTTGGCGAACACGTAGGCATGGTGAGGTTGCGCACCCAGCGCAAAGCCGTGCACCACCATCGCCAGCAACCGGTCGATGCCGCCGCGCAGGTCGCTGACACCCAGTGCCAGCCAGATGATGTCGATGCGGATCATCGGCCGAGCTCGCAAAGCAGCGCGGCGAGTTCCCGTGTATTGGCCAGCGGCCAGTGCAGTTCGAGCCGGGTGGAGCCAGCGTTCAGCTCGATGCGCACCGATGTTGCCGCGCAGGGCGCCGCGACACGGGCCGCGACAAAGCCACTCGGTCGGGCCGTCGAGGGCTGACCGCTGTCACCAGCGCCCAGCCCTCCGTCAAGCTTGGCCTGCCAGCGCTGGAAGTGCGCGCACCAACTGCCCAGCGTCCCCAGCGGCACGCCATTGGCCTGCGCCCATGCCTTGGCCTTCATGCCGGATGCGCGGTACGCCTGCACCTGCTCCATGCACTGCTTCACATGCTGTCGATCCATGACTACCTCGTCTCGTCCGTCGATTGCCGAAACACGAGACTCGCAGCTTCACTGCGATCGGGAAAGATGGGTTGGCGGAACGTTTA
>JAAOZX010000234.1 GCA_012274225.1 Comamonadaceae bacterium
GGCGTCGAGCACGCCGGCGGGAATTTCTCGGTACAGGGGTGCGTTCATGGCGATCCGAATGACGGCAAAGCCGCCACTTTACGCCGGCCCGGGCCGCTGCGCTGCAAAGTCCCCACCCGCGACGTCGGCTCGCGGCGAATGCCGCGTGGGCGACGCGGCCGCCGCTAGAGTTCGGGTGAAGCAGCTTGGACATGCCAATGACAGCCACGCCAATCCCCGCGAAGGCCCTGCGCATCCGCGTCGGCGTGGGTGGTTGGACCTTTGCGCCCTGGCGCGACAACTTCTTTCCCAAGGGCCTGTCGCACAACCAGGAACTGGCCTACGCCAGCCGCCACCTGACCGGCATCGAGGTCAACGGCACTTATTACGGCACCTTCAGACCGGCGGTCTTCGCGGCCTGGCGCGACGAGACACCGGACGATTTCGTCTTTTCGCTCAAGGCCTCCCGCTTCGCCACCAACCGCAAGCAACTGGCCACGGCGGGCGAGTCGATCGAGCGCTTCGTCGGCAGCGGCATCGCCGAGCTCGGCGCGAAACTCGGCCCGCTGCTCTGGCAATTCATGCCGACCAAGCGGTTCGAGCCGGAAGACTTCGAGGCCTTTCTCGCGCTGCTGCCCCGGCGCCTGGACGGCCGGCCGTTGCGCCATGTGCTCGACGTCCGGCACGAGAGCTTCCTGTCGCCGCAGTACCTGCCACTGGCGCGCCGTTACGACTGCACGACAGTCCACACAGATGCTCCGCAGTTTCCGGCGATCGCCGATGCCCAGAGTGAACTGGCCTACATCCGGCTGATGCGCAGCGAACGCGACTGCACAAGCGGTTATGCGCCCGACCGGCTCGACGCCTGGGCCCGCGGCGCGCGCGCCTGGATCGAACGCAGCGCGCAGCACGAGGTCTTCGTGTACTTCATCAATGGCGCCAAGGAGCGGGCACCGGCCGCCGCCCTTGAGCTCATCCACCGCGTTTCCTGATGCACAGCCCGCGGGCCTTGCTCCAGCTGAACGGACGCTCCTGAATTGAGAGCAACGGTAGGAACCGGATTACAGCCTTTTTCGTTCCAGGCGCTCATGCCACGAGCCTCTACCCGTGCCAAATCAAGGCTGTACCGATAACAAGATCAGGAGCACCAGGCCATGGCTTATGTCTTCGAAACCGTTCCCGCCAATCGGGGCCTCATCGACCTGGACGACCCGCGCGAGATCAGCTGGTGGAGCAAGCGATTCGACTGCAGCCCCGACCAGTTGCGCCACGCCGTCGACAAGGTCGGCAACTCGGCTGCGCAGGTGGAACAGCTGCTGGACGGCAAGGACATCCTCGCGTTGTGAAGGCTCGAGCCGTCAGTCACTCCAGCCAGTGCAGCGCGCCCTGTCCCGCCTCGTTCAGCCGCGAGGTGAGCGCCGGCACATGGTCCTGGCTGACACTGAATCCGAACTCGACGGCATCGCCGTGCGTCACTTCGCCCAGCACGGCGCCGGCGTGCTGCAGCTCGCGGCGCACCACGCCCTCCAGCGCATACGGCACGGCGCAACGCAGCAACACGATCTTCCGCAGAGGTAGCTTGTGGGCCGTGAGCAGCGCCTGCGCGACGGCATCGGTATAGGCCCGCACCAGCCCGCCGGCGCCGAGCTTGACGCCGCCGAAGTAGCGCACCACGGTCGCCAGCACACCTTCCAGGTCCTGCCGGCGCAGCACTTCCAGCATCGGGCGGCCCGCGGTCCCGCCCGGTTCGCCGTCATCGTTCGCGGCCGATTGCCCGCCGGCCATGAAGGCCCAGCAGACGTGCGCCGCCTGCGGGTGCTCAGCCCGCAATTGCGCGACCACCGCCTGCGCCGCGGCGCGATCAGCGACCGCCTGGACGCAGCCGATGAAGCGGCTCTTCTTGATGACGAGTTCGCTGTGGGCGGGCTGCGCCAGGGTCAGCGACATCGCGCAGGTTTCGTCAGCGCCGCGACTTGAACCAGCCCAGGCCGGCCGAGGTGCCGCCCGCCTGCGCGCCGCGACTGGGCTTGTATTCGCAGCCGATCCAGCCGTTCCAGTTGCACTGCGCCGCGACCTCGTCGATGACGCGGAACAGGTATTCGTAGTTCAACTCGCCGATATCGGGTTCATGGCGCTCGGGCACACCGGCCAGCTGGAAGTGGCCGACGTGTCCGGTCGGCAGGTATTGCCGGATCTTCATGGCCACGTCGCCCTCGACGATCTGGCAGTGGTACAGGTCCATCTGAACCTTGAGATTGGCGGCGCCGATTTCCCCGACGAAGGCGTGCGCCTGGTCCTGCCGATTGAGGTAGAAGCCCGGAATGTCGCGGGTGTTGATCGGTTCGATCAGCAGGTCGACGCCCTGCCGCGCCGCCTGCGCCGCGGCCCAGCGCAGGTTGTCGACATAGGCCTTGCGCAAGGCCGCAGGCTGCGCGCCTGCGGGCACCAGCCCGGCCATCGCGTGAACGCGCGGGCACTCCAGCGCCTGCGCATACGCCAGCGCCCGCTCCACGCCCTCCCGGAACTCGTGCTCGCGACCCGGCAGGCAGGCCAGGCCGCGTTCGCCCTTGTCCCAGTGGCCGGGCGGCGCGTTGAACAGCACCTGCTGCAGGCCATTGGACTTGAGCCGCGCCGCCAGCTCGGCCGGCGGATAGGCATAGGGGAACAGATACTCCACCGCGCGAAAACCGTCGCGCGCGGCGGCTTCGAAGCGATCGAGGAAGTCCAGCTCCGGGTAGAGCATGGAGAGGTTGGCGGCGAATTGGGGCATGGGGCCTCCATTTACCAGTGCGCGCCGAAAGCACGGCGCAATTCATCGATTTGCGGCTCGGCGAGCGGCGCGCAGCGGCTGGCATCCAGCAGAACCAGCTTCGCGGTTTCCTCCAGCTCCTCCAGCACCGCCATCGCGGCAGCCGGCGAGTCGTGCCAGACATTCGGGCCAAGCCGTTCCAGCATCACGGCCCGGATCGGCCGGCCGCTTGCGCCGTATTGCGTGATGCGCTGCGCCACCGCCTGGGCGGCAGCCGGGGCGCCCGGCCGCTGATAGGCGATCAGCGGCACGTGTCCCACTTTCATCACGAAGTAGGGCGTGATCGGCAGCAGCAACTCGGGTTCGGTACAGCACAGGCTGAGCGCGACGGCATGCGTGCTGTGGGTGTGGATGACGCAGCGGGTGTTGGGGCCAAAGCGCAAGGCCGCGCCATAGATGGCCCGGTGCAACGCCAGTGTCTTGCTGGCCGGCAGGCCTGAACGCTGCCGGCCCTCGCTGTCGACCAGCGCCAGCGCCGCCGGATCGAGAAAGCCCAGGCAGGCGTCGGTGGGCGTGATCAGGAAGCCGTCGTCCAGCCGCACGCTGATGTTGCCGGCGGTCGCATGGACCAGCCCCCGGTCGAACAGGCTCTTGCCGACGCGGCAGATCTCCTCACGGGCCTGTTGCTCGTTCATTGGAGCAGCGCGAACGCCTTGCCGAAGAAATCGTCGCCGCCGAAGTTGCCCGACTTCAGCGCCATGTGCAGGTGATGACCCGCGCCGTCACGGCCCCAGCACCAGGGCACGCCGGGATCGATCTGCGGGCCGATCTGCAATTGGCGCACGCCCAGGGCCTGCACGCAGGCGCCCGAGGTTTCGCCGCCGGCCACCACCAGTTGTCGCACACCGAGGTCCACCAGCCCGCGCGCGATCGCGGCAATCGCCCTCTCGACCATGGCGCCGGCCTGCTCGACCCCGAGCCGACCCTGCACCGACTTCACCGCGCCCGGCTCCGCCGTCGAATAGACCAGCACCGGCCCCTTGGCCAACAGCGGCTTGGCCCAGGCCAGCGTCTGCGCGACCACATCCTGGCCGGCCGCGATACGCAGTGGATCGAGCGCCATCGCAGCACCACCGGCTTCGATAAAAGTGCGCACCTGGCGATTGGTCGCCTGGGAACAGCTGCCCGCCACCACGGCGCGTGCGCCGAGCCCGGACGGCAGGCGGCTCGCGCCTTCCGAGGCACGCAGGCCGAAGTTGGCCGGAAGGCCGATGGCAACGCCGGAACCGGCGGTGACCAGCTTCAGGTCCTTGAGCGCCGGCCCCAACCGGAGCAGGTCGTCATTGCTCAGCGCGTCGACCACGGCAATGGCTACGCCTTCCGCGCGCAGTGCCTGGATGCGCTGCCGGATCGCGGCCTCGCCCGCGCCCACCGTGCGGTAGTCGATCAGTCCCACCCTGCGCTTGCATTGCGCCTGCAACACGCGCACCAGATTGGCGTCGGTCATGGGTGTCAGCGGATGGTCGCGCATGCCCGACTCGCTCAGCAGCACATCGCCCACGAACAGATAGCCCTTGAACACGGTGCGCTGGTTGTCCGGGAACGCCGGCGTGGCGACGGTGAAGTCGGTCCCCAGCGCGTCCATCAGCGCTTCGGTGACCGGGCCGATGTTGCCGTGGGTCGTGCTGTCGAAGGTGGAGCAGTACTTGAAATAGATCTGGCGCGCGCCCTGCGCCTGCAACCAGCGCAAGGCCTCGAGCGATTGCTGCACGGCTTCGGCCGCAGGCGTGGTGCGCGTCTTGAGGGCGACCACCACCGCGTCGGTGTTGACCTCGAGCGGCCCGGCCGGCACGCCGATGGTCTGCACCGCGCGCATCCCGTTCCGCACGAGGTTGTTGGCGAGATCGGTCGCGCCGGTGAAGTCGTCGGCGATGCAGCCGAGCAGGAGCCCCGAGCCCATGTTGTGGTCCCCCGCTACTGGTGCACCGGCAGCTTGACGGCGCCCGGGTTCTCGCGGATGTAGTCGCGCACCACCGATTCGAAGTCGAGGTCGGCCTGCAACCCGAGCCCGCGGGCCCGCTCGAACATCACGTCACCGGGCCAAGTCTTGACCAGCCGCACGATCGCCGGGTCCGGCGTCCAGTCCAGCAGCTCAGTGGCGGCCTTGCCCGCCACCTTTTCAAGCGCGGCGGCCATCTCGCCCACCGTGGTGCGCAGCGAAGGCAGGTTCACGCCCGTCAGCGGACCCCACTCGGCCTCGGTGGCTTGCGCGGCACGAATGATGCCCTCAATGGTGCGAGCGGGCGACGACAGCGCCACTGAAGTCTCGGGTGCCACCGGGCAGGCCGCCTTCTGCCCGGCCAGCGGTTCGCGGATCATGCCGCTCAGGAAACTCGACGCGGCGCCGTTGGGCTTGCCGGGGCGGACACTCACGGTCATCAGGCGCACGCTGCGGCCGCG
This sequence comes from Comamonadaceae bacterium, assembly GCA_012274225.1. Classification (GTDB taxonomy): domain Bacteria; phylum Pseudomonadota; class Gammaproteobacteria; order Burkholderiales; family Burkholderiaceae_C; genus Ramlibacter. Next base: position 5,189 of record JAAOZX010000234.1, read on the forward strand.
GACGAAGCGCTTGCGCGCATAGTCGGCGACCAGTTGCTCGCCGATGAACTTCTGGATGCCGTAGCTGCTTTGCGGGGTGGGCAACGTCATGTCGCGGATCGGCTCGGGCAAGGGTTGGCCCGGCAGGTTGCCAAACACCGCGAGGGAACTGGCGAACACGAAGGCCGGCTTGCTCCCCAGCGCGCGGCAGCCGTCGAGCAGGGCCCGGGTCGCGTCGAAGTTGCTGCGCATGCCGAGGTCGAAATCGGCCTCGCATTCGCCGCTTACCGCAGCCGCCAGATGGAACACCACGTCGGTGCCGGCCGCCGGAATTGACCGGCTGGCGATCTGCTCGTTCAAGTCGCCGCCGACGAACTTGACGCGCGGGTCGCGGCCCAGATCGTCGGGTGGCGGCGCGCGGTCGGCCAGCATGACCGATTCGATCCTTTTCGCGGGCTCGCCCGCCAGCGACAACTGGCCCTGCGCCAGCAGCGTGCGCGCCAGGCGCGCGCCGAGGAAGCCCGAGCCCCCGGTGATGAGGATCTTCATTTCGCTTTTCCCTTGGGTTCGATGGGTATGCTTGCGACACCCGGCTTCGCGGCCGGGAGCGTGATGCCGGGAAATATCTTGATCACGGCGCTGTCGTCTTCCTTGGCGAAGCCGGCGCTGGACGCCTGCATGAACATCTGGTGGGCGGTGGAGGACAGCGGCAGCGGAAACTTGCTGGACCGGGCCAGGTCGAGCACCAGCCCCAGGTCCTTGACGAAGATGTCCACCGCCGACAGCGGCGTGTAATCACCCGACAGCACGTGCGGCATGCGGTTCTCGAACATCCAGCTGTTGCCTGCGCTGTGGGTGATGACCTCGTACAGCGCGTCCGGATCCACGCCTTCGCGCAGGCCCAGCGCCAGGGCTTCGGCGGCAGCGGCGATGTGCACGCCGGCCAGCAACTGGTTGATCACCTTCACCTTGCTGCCGGCCCCGGCCCGGTCGCCCAGCCGATAGACCTTGGCGGCCATCGCGTCCAGGAGGGCGCCGCATTTCTGGTAGGCCTCGGGCCGCCCGGCCGTCATCATCGTGATCTGCCCGGCCTGGGCCTTGGCGGCGCCGCCGGAGATCGGCGCGTCGAGGTAGAGGATGCCGCGCTCGGCCAGCCGCTCTTCGGTAGCGGCCGACCATTGGGGGTCCACCGTCGAGCACATGACGAAGACGCTGCCGGGACGCATTGCACCGGCACACCCGTTCTCGCCGAACAGCACGGCCTCGGTCTGCGCGGCGTTGATCACGACACTGATGATCACCTTGCACTGCTGGGCCAGCTCGACCGGCGATTGGCAGGCGAAGCCGCCCTCGGTGGTAAAGGCGCGAGCCGCTTCCGCCCGCACGTCGACCACATGGACGGTGTGACCGGCGCGGCGCAAAGACCGCGCCATGCCGCCGCCCATCGCCCCCAGGCCGATCACCCCGACAGGCTGTGCGCCCCCCGGCGCCGAGTCGCTCGAATTCATAGGGTCATCATACAAGTTCGCACATCACCGCCAAATGCGCAAAGGGCCGCGCGCATCCCCGTGCAGGGGGCGCTCAAGCCCTCGTGTAGGGGAACGAATTTGCTGCGTTGTTTATCGAACTAGCTGCACAAATTGTTCGCAGAAGACGTCATATCCCTAGGCGGCGGGCGCTTGGAAGCATTCTTGCAGGCTTCGAGATTCTCTGGCTCTCTTCGCTGGCACGGTGGCGGTGCCCCCGAATTGCGATGGCTAAGACGTGTGCGCCCGACATAGACTTTTCGTTGAGCCTGAACTTGATCAATGGCCGGTCGCACATTGACCCGACCACGCTTTACGACTTGTCGTTCGGATCTCCAAGGCGCTTCAAAGACCCCAACAGGCCGCCCTCGGCAATGCGCTCGAACTCCTGTCGCAGCAACGTGACCACCACTTCGCTCTTCGACCTCCCATAGAACCCCACCTTGGATAGCTTCTCAAGAGCAGCATCGACCTCCACGGGCAGGGTGAACTGCACCAGCACGGTGTTCTTAGCAGTGGGTTTTCGACCGGGTTTAGCCACTAGCGTTAATGGCCGTGGGGGCCTAAAATGATGTGGAATTTAATCATATTTAATTCGAGACGAATTGTCGAGAACCCCATGGACTTCCTGCCGCACGCCACGTTCCGAACAGAAGCCGACTTGGTCGCTTCCTTCGTAGAAGTGTTGGAGTCCGAACATTCGCCGTGGGGGCACGTGTCGTTGACGATCGAGTGGGACTACGGAGCGGGCTATACGGACGTCCTGGCGCGCACGAGCGATGGGCGGCTGGTCGCGTTCGAAGGAAAGCTCACCGACTGGAAGACGGCCTTCTACCAAGCCTATCGAAACACATCCTTTGCCCCCTTGGCCTATGTCGTGATGCCTCATAGGGGCGCCACTACCGCGGCGCGGTACTCTGAGCTGTTCGCCAAACAGGGCGTCGGTCTTTGCTCTGTGGATGGGGGAAGGGTCACTGTTGTAATTCCGGCACGGCCGAAAGATGTTCTATCGCCGCGCAGGCGGGATGAGGCGCTAACATTCCTTGAGGGAAGGGAAACAAGTGCCCGTTACGCCATTGAGGGAGGTCGCCAGCCGAATTTGCGGCCTGCGCCAGCTCACGCTTGACGATTTCCTTGGTCAAGGCGCCTTCAAACAAGCTTTCCGGGCCACTTCCGCTGAGGGCGTCACTGTCGCCCTAAAAGTTGCGGTCACATCAGAGTCTCTCCAACCCAGACTGGACAGGGAAGCCCAGGCCCTGAGCGACTGCAAACACCCTTCGATCGCTTCCTTGTTGGACAGCTTTCCCTTTGAGGCAGATCAGGGCAAGTACTGGGTTACGGTCGAGGAGTATATTGCCGGCGGCACGTTGGAGCAGCGTCTAGCCGCCGGGACCATGGACGGGCCAACAGTTCTCTCTACTGTCCTTCCCTTGGCAGAGGCGCTGTCGCATCTGCAGGAGAAGCAGCTAGTTCACCGAGACATAAAGCCCGCAAACATCCTCTTCCGAAGCACAGGAGAACCCGTCTTGACGGACTTCGGCCTCGTCCGGATTCTTGACCAGTCATCACTGACGCACGATTTCCTTGGGATGGGGCCGGGCACCCCGCTGTATGCGGCACCTGAGCAACTCCTCAATGAGAAGGCGGAGATTGATTGGAGGACGGATCAATTCGCGCTCGCACTTGTAGCTTGCAGGTGCCTGTTTGGTGTGCACCCGTTCGCGCCTCTTGGGACTCCGCACGATGCAGTGCAGATGGTTCATCAAAGGGCAACCCTGCCAAGTGATATGAAGGCCAAACTCATCGATGCGGGTTTCCCGGCGCTGGTAAGAGCATTGGAACCATGGGCTGTTAGCCGCTTTCGCTGGCCCGACCAATTCATCGCCGAGCTTCGACGACCTGGAGGTGCGTGATGGCTGCTTATCATCAAATGGGTCACGACTCGTGGAATCTGGTGGCCGACGGCAATCTCGGTCCCTATGCAGGAATGATCCTGAGTCCGGTGAACAACACGCCGGCTGAGACGCAGGATCGGCTGGAAGGTTTGGGGCTGCAGCGCACGCTGCTCGACGTCGTCTTTGACCCGCAGCTCTATCAGCCACAGGTCAATCGAGGATGCCTGCCTTATTGGAAGCACTTCCCGAAAGACATGGACACGGCTGACACGACGAATCAGCAGTGGTGGAACGACCTTTGTGTGTCGAGCGCTCTGGCAGCGGCGGACTTGCGAGCCAACGCAGTGTGTTCACCATCCAACCTTCCGAAGGTCTTTGACGATGACTACTACTCGTTCTTGGTAGAGCGGGGCAATGCGACTCAGCAGGCCGCCGATGACCACAAGCTTTCAGCACTGATGACTTGTGTGGTATCCACAAAGGAGCTGACCAAGGCCGGCAGGCCGCTCCATTTGGCTTCTATCCTGACGCGCTCTACCTGCCGTCGCGCGTACC
>JAAOZX010000235.1 GCA_012274225.1 Comamonadaceae bacterium
GAGCATGCTAGTTCTCTGCGCTCGGCGCGAACAGGCGCCGCAGCGCTCAGCACCCTGATCATCTTCGCCGTACTGCCGGTCGTCTTCATCCTGCGGCGCCTGTTCGCGCCGAGCGCAGAGAACTAGCATGCTCACTGTCCAGGGGCTGACGAAATCTTTTGGCGGCGCGCAGGACGCGGTCAACGTCATCGATGGCGTCAGCTTCGATGTTCCCGAGGGGGAGTGCTATGCCCTGCTCGGTCCCAGCGGTTGCGGCAAGACCACGACGCTGCGCTGCGTCGCCGGCCTCGAACATGCCAATGCCGGGACCATCACCATCGGCGGGCGCGTCGTGTCCGATCCGGCGAACGGCGTCTTCGTCCAGGTGCACGACCGCGCCATCGGCATGGTGTTCCAGTCGTACGCGATCTGGCCGCACCTGGACGTGTTCGAGAACGTGGCCTATCCGCTGCGCATCCAGCGACCGCGCCGGCCCCGCGCCGAGATCCAGGAGCGGGTGATGGCCGCCCTGCAACTGGTGGGGATGGAGACGATGACCCGGCGCGCTGCCACCATGCTGTCGGGCGGCCAGCAGCAGCGGGTCGCCCTGGCTCGGGCCATCGTGCGGCAACCGGCACTGCTGCTGCTCGACGAGCCGCTGTCGAACCTGGACGCCCGGATGCGCGACCAGATGCGCATCGAGTTGCACGATCTCATCAACCAAGTCGGCGTCACCGCACTCTATGTGACGCACGACCAGGCCGAGGCGTTCGCCCTGGCCCACCGGGTCGCCGTCATGTCGCAGGGCCGGATCGTCCAGGAAGGCGCTCCACGGTCGATCTACCAGCGGCCGCAGACGTCCTTCGTCGCCACCTTCCTGGGGGCCGCCAACGTGCTGACGGCTCGCCTTCAGACGCTGGATTCGGGCAGCGGCGTGTTTGCGATCGATGGCGCACGCCAGAGCCTCATCGACGCGGCATTGACCGGCGGATGGACCGCGCAGGACCGGGCCGAGATCATCATTCGGCCCGAGGACCTGGTGGTGCACTTCGAACCGCCGGCACAAACCCGCAATGTCCTGCCCGGACTCATCACCGCACTCACTTTCCTCGGCGGCCATTGCGAATGCGTGATCGACCTGGGCGATGCCATGGTGCGCGCCAGCGTCGATCCCGCGCGCGAAGTTTCCAATGGCACGGCCGTCTGGGTCCAGGTCAATCCCGCGCGCTGCATTGCGTTGCGCAAGAAAGCTTGAAGCGATGAACGTCCTGCCCAGTTACCTGATTCTCGATCCCAAGGTCGACCGCCTGCCTCCACCATTGCTGCGGGAGCTTCAATCGGAGCGCTTGCGCAACATGGTACGGTACTGCTATGCCAACACGCCGTTCTGGCGCCAGAAGTTCGACGCCGCCGGTGTCAGCCCGCAAGACATCCTGACGGTCGACGACTTGCCCAAGCTCCCCTTCTGCACCAAAGCCGAATTGCAGGCCGACCAGCAGGCCCATCCGCCGTTCGGCTCCTACGTCGGCGCGCCCCGGTCGCACTGGGCGCGCTACTTCGCCACCTCCGGCACCACCGGGCAGCCGGTGCGCCGGGTGATGTCGGCGCGCGATTGGGGTTATGTGCTCGATCGCTTCCGCCGCAATCCGGTCGCCGGCCCCGGCGACATCGCCGTCGTGCTCGGCCCGGTGGACGGCCTGGTGGGGCCCAACGCCTCCAATGAAAGCCTGGCCGCGATGGGGGCCATGGTGGTTCAGGCCGGGCTGTACGACACCCGCACCAAGATCAAGCTCCTCTCCGAGCTGCACCCGGCCCTGGTGTCCGGCGCCGCCTCGTACCTTCTGCACATGGTGGAGGTGGCGCAGGAGATGGGCATCTCCCTGTCCAGCCTGGACGTCCGCGCCTTGTCGTCGGTCGGCGAACCGGGCGGCGCGAACGAGGGCACACGCGAGCGGCTCAAGCTCGGCTGGGGCGTCCAGCATGTGGGAGACGGGTTCGGCATGACAGAAATCTTCCCGCTGGGCGGTAATTGCATCCATTCGACCTCGATCCACATCGCCAGCGACCTGGCGCTCGCCGAGATCGTCGACCCCGAATCGGGCGCGCCCCTGCCGCCGGGCGAGGTCGGCGAATTGGTGATCACCAACCTGGTGGGCGACACCCAGCCGCTGCTGCGCTATCGCAGCCGGGACTACGCGCGGCTGGCGACCACAGGTGCCTGCGCCTGTGGCTTCACCGGAACCCGGCTGGAAGGATCGATCCTCGGGCGGGTCGACGACATGATCTGGTTTCGCGGCGCCAACATCTTCCCGTCGGCCATCGAAGCCGTGGTGCGCCGCATCCCCGAACTCACGGCCGAATACCAGATCGAGATTTCCGGCGATGCCGCCCTGCCGCAACTGCTGGTGCGCGCCGAGGCCCAACGCCCCGACCTTCCGTCCGATGAACTGATTGCATTGCGGTTGCGCCTGGGGCAGGCGCTGAAGGACGCGATCCGGGTGGCGGCAACGGTCGAAATCATGCGCCCCGGCGAACTGCCGCGCCCCGATCCGCGCAGGAAGATGCAGCGGGTCGTGGACAAGCGCGAAAGTAAGACGGCATGACGACATCCGATGACCGGCTGCCCGTGTCGGTCCTGACCGGATTCCTGGGCAGCGGTAAGACGACCTTGCTCAATCATCTGTTGCGGCAAGCCGCGATGGGCGAAACCGCCGTCGTGATCAACGAATTCGGCGCGATCGGCATCGACGACGCCCTGGTGGTGAGCTCCAGCGATCAGGTCACGCTGCTGTCGTCCGGGTGCCTGTGCTGCACCAGCCGCGGCGACCTGATCGAGACCCTGGGTGAACTGATGCAGCAACGACAGCGCGGCGAGGTTCCGCCGTTCAAGCGGGTGGTGATCGAGACCACCGGCCTGGCCGATCCGGCGCCCGTGCTGCAGGCGCTGATGAGCGACCCGATGATGCTCAACTTCTTCAGGCTGGGGCAGGTCGTCACCGTGGTGGACGCCTATCACGGTGCCCGAACCCTGGATGAGCAGTTCGAGGCCGTGAAGCAGGTTGCCGTGGCCGACCGGCTGGTGCTATCGAAAATCGATATCGCCGAGCCAAAGGCCGTCGAGCAACTGAAGGCCCGGTTGCGCCGCCTGAATCCGGTCGCGCCCGTCATCCCAGCGACGCTCGGCGTGGTCGATCCCGCGCTGTTGTTCGGGACGACCGGCTTCACCATCGAGGAAAAGACCGCCGAGGTGAAATCCTGGCTTGCCGCCGAGGCAGCGACGGTGCACGAAGAACCACATGGGCACGCACATGCGCACGATGTGAACCGGCACGACGAGCACATTCAGGCCCATTGCCTGACCTTCGACAACCCTCTCGATTGGGAATCGGTGGCTGGCTGGCTCGACCACCTCGCGGCCGAGCACGGCGAGCATCTGCTGCGCGTCAAGGGCCTGCTGAACGTAAGCGGCCAGGACGAGCCGGTGGTGATCCAGGGCGTGCATCACCTGTTTCATCCGCCCAGCACTTTGCCTGCGTGGCCGGATGCCGACCGTCAGTCGCGCCTGGTCTTCATCGTCAGGGACCTCGATCGCCTAGTCATCTGCCAAGGCTCGCCATCGACTGTCTGACTCGACAAGTCAACAGGCCGCCCCCAGGGGGGACCTTCATAAGTCGAAAGGAGGGCTAAATGCCACTCGATCGTTGCAACAAGTATGGAGTGATGGGGTTCTGGATTCGGGCGATGTACATGGGCGGGTTTCAAGACCAGTCCATTACGGCCGTCGTTCGCGCCGGTGACCGCTCCAATCCGGAGGATTTTCGTTGTATTCCGGCCGGGGTCGACATTCCGGTTCGGTTCATCCGGAAGCCAGGGGATGCCTCGAAGAATATCGAGCCGGAACTCTACTCGGACGATGGCACGACAGTGCGACTCACGGGTACTGTCGTGGAGCGAATCAGGGACCTCACACCCGAGAATCTACGCGGTACGACGCCGGACACGGCAACACCGGAGCTGGTGCAATACCACCTTGCGGGCATCAACAACACCCCGCTACCGTCGCTCGAAGAATGGGTGACCATCTGGCAGTTCGAGTATTGCCCAAAGGCGGTTTCGAACTAGGCATGACCATCAGACATACGGTCGGCCCTTGATGCTGGCTGGCATCGCAGGGCGATGAACGAGAGCTTCGGAGAGGCCGTCACCGCGCACGGTCACCGAGTTACGACCGCTGCACATTGGAACCGGTCGTTGGCGATATGATTTTCTTGATGGGCGAGCGACCGGAAGTGGCCGGCAAGAACCGACGAGCAGACGAATTCGATGGTCAGGTGGGAGCGACGAAGCAGCCGCTCGTCATCGAACGTTGTGGTAAAGCGTTCTGACCTGCGGGTGGCGAGGGGCCTCTGACGGCGCCTCGCAGATTCCCTCCACCCCATCGGCCCGGCGCCTATGGTGCTTCGCCTCGGCGGCAAGGACCGCCTGCTGGAGTTCGTGAGACTTGGTTTTTACGCGGGGCAGTTGCAGTTGGGCCATGCTGGATGGTATGCGCCAACCCGACAGTAAGAGGTAATGTCCTGTAAGCGCCGGCCTGCCCGGCAATTTACGCTCATTGACCGGACGCTCTGTTGTCGGGACGGCAACCCTGCCGGAGGAAAGGAGCGCGTCCACCTCCAATTGGGGGGCGGTGCCCTTAGGCCGAAGCCGCTACCCTGAAGAACAGATTGGGATGTCGCCGATCTGATTGGCGAGCATCGATTCGAGACCCTTCTCGCTCAGGATGCGCGCGCCATCGAGCGCTCCCTTGTTCAGGTACATCCGCAAGAAACGCATGTAGTCGGGTGCGGTCGAATAGAGCGCGTGGCCCATGCCGTAGAACTCGGGCTTCGATGGAGGCGCGATGTCAAAGTCGCCGAACTTGCCGCCCTCGCCGCGGATCTTCACCACCGCCAGCCGCGCCTTCATGTGATCCTCGACCTCGAAACGCGTGTCGCCCATCCGCAGCGGATCGAAGATCTCCTCCTTGCAGAAGCGATCGATCGAGCGCCCATCGACTTTCTCGACGACGCGGCCCAGCCAGTCGATGCCGATGCCATAGTCCCAGCGCTCTCCCGGATCGAACTGGAGCGGGTACTTGAGGGCAA
>JAAOZX010000236.1 GCA_012274225.1 Comamonadaceae bacterium
CAAAGCTTTTGTATGGCACCGGCATGCGTCTGGCCGAGGGCCTGGGCCTGCGCGTGAAGGACATCGATTTCGACCGCGGCGCCGTGGTGGTGCGCGACGGCAAGGGCGGCAAGGATCGCGTGGTGATGTTGCCCCGCAGCCTGGCGCCCAGCCTGAAGGCCCAAGTCGCGGCTGCCCGCGCCGTGTGGGAGCGCGACCGCGCCCTGGAACTCGCCGCGGTTTGGGTCTCGGATGCACTGGCCCTGAAATACCCGGACCTGGGGCGGCGCTGGGGCTGGTTCTGGGTCTTCCCGGCCCGGGCGCTTTCGGTGGATGCGCGCACGGGCATCGAGCGGCGCCACCATGTCTACGAGGAGAGGCTGCAGCGGGCCATCAAGCTCGCCTGCGCTGCCGCCGGCATCCACAAACCGGTTTCGGTGCACACCTTGCGCCACAGCTTTGCGACGCACCTGCTGCAGGCCGGAACGGACATCCGCACCGTGCAGGAACTGCTGGGCCATTCCGACGTATCCACCACCATGATCTACACCCATGTGCTCAAGGTCGCCGCGGGCGGCACGGCCAGCCCGCTGGACACCTTGTGCCCGCCGGCTGAATTGCCCGAGCCGCAAGCCGCCTGGCAGTTGTCCGAGACCCATCCGGCACCCGCTTCGCCTTCCGCTTTCCCCGCCTGCGCCTAGAATCCACAGCTCGGGGAAACGAGCAGACTCCCCGCACCCAAGACGCCCCGCGTCCAAGTGCTGCTCCTGATCGTGGGCCGTTGCCCAATTAGGAGCCGACTTGTCCAAGACCTCTTCCGACGTCAATCGCATCCTGCTTGCCAAGGGCCTGCGCGGCTTCGGCGACGGCTTCGTCAGCCTGTTGCTGCCGGCTTACCTGCTGGAACTCGGGTTCACGCCGCTGCAGGTCGGCGTCATCGCCACCACCACCTTGCTCGGGTCGGGCGTCATGACCCTGGCCGTCGGCCTGCAGGCCTGGCGCTTTCACTATCGCACCTGGCTGCTCGCAGCCACGCTGCTGATGGCCGGCACTGGCCTGGGCTTCGCGCTGGCGACCGACTTCTGGCCGCTGCTGCTGATCGCGTTCGTCGGCACGCTCAACCCGTCCAGTGGCGACGTCAGCGTGTTCCTGCCGCTGGAGCAGGCCCTGCTCTCGCGCATCGTCGACAACCAGCGCCGCACCGCGGTGATGGCGCGCTACAGCCTGGTCGGCACGCTGTTCGCGGCGTTCGGCGCGCTGGCCGCAGCGCTGCCGGCACTGGCCGCTGGTGCAGGCGGTTTCTCCAACCGGGCTGCGGTCCAGGGCATGTTCGTCCTCTATGCGCTGCTCGCGCTGGCGGCCGGCGCGGTCTACCGCGGCCTGCCGCGCGCACCGGGAGCGGCCGCGACCGAACCGGAGGCACCGTTGCGCCAGTCGAAGAAGCACGTCTACACCCTGGCCGCCCTGTTCAGCCTGGACGCCTTCGGCGGCGGCTTCGTGGTGCAGTCGCTGGTGGCGCTGTGGCTGTACCAGCGCTTCGGCCTGTCGATCGCCACCGCCAGCGCGATCTTCTTCTGGACCGGCATCCTCACGGCGTTCTCGTACCTGGTCGCCGCGCGGCTGGCCCTGCGCTTCGGATTGATCAAGACGATGGTGTACACGCACCTGCCGTCCAGCATCTGCCTGATCCTGATCCCATTCATGCCTCATGTGAGCTATGCGATCGTGCTGCTGTTCATCCGCAGCGCCCTGTCGCAGATGGACGTGCCAACCCGCAGCTCGTACGTGATGTCGATCGTGCCGCCGGCCGAGCGCGCCGCCGCTGCCAGCGTCACCTCCGTCCCGCGCAGCCTGGCCTCGGCCGTAAGCCCGGTACTGGCCGGTTACCTGCTGGGGCTGTCGCCGTTCGGCTGGCCGTTCGTTGCCGCCGGCGCGCTCAAGATCGTCTACGACCTGTTGCTGCTGGCCATGTTCCACAAGGTCCGGCCGCCGGAGGAAGAACCGGTCGCGGCGCCGGCTCGAGCTCCAAACTAACCCTTTCGTCCACAATATGTTTCCACCCCAGCCGGTGCGCACCCGCCTCGCGCCACATCATGCAGAAGCCGCCAACCGTTTCCATTCTGATCGCCACCTACAACTGGAGCACTGCGCTGCGTTGCGCACTGGAGTCGGTGCTACTGCAGACTGTCGGCGATTTCGAAGTCCTGGTCACGGGCGACGGCTGCACTGACGACAGCGAGTCGGTGGTGCGCTCCTTCGGCGATGACCGTCTGCTGTGGAACAACCTGCCGGTCAATGTTGGCAGTCAATTCGGCCCGAACAATTTCGGGCTTGCGAAAGCGCGGGGATCGTTCATCGCTTACCTGGGACACGATGACCTGTGGTGGCCGACTCATCTGCAAAACGCGCTGCACGGTTTCTCGACCCAAGGCGCGGACGTCGTGTGCTCCGGCGCGCTGTTGTTCGCGAACCCTGAATCGGGGGTGCGCAGCGTGACAGGTTTCTTCCCCAACAACCGCTTCAGCCCCCGACACTTCTTCCCGCCTTCCTCGATGCTGCACACCCGCAAACTGGGACAGCGCATCCGAGGCTGGCGCAGCCCGGAACAGGCGCGCGTCGCGGTGGACTGCGATTTCCTGCAACGCTGTTTCGATATGGGAGCGCGTTTCGCATCCACCGCCGACATCACCGCCTTCAAATTCAACGCCGCCTGGCGCCGCGACTGCTATCGCCACAACACGGCGCCGGAGCAAGAGGCCTTCCTGCGCGAAATGCGGGAGCGCGGCGAAGCCTTCAGGCGAGAACAGTTGACCCAGACCATTCGCGCAGCCATTGAGGACAAGCTGCACAAGCTGGAATTGTCGGGGGATCCCGACCGCTCGGCTGCGGATTTCACGCGGATCAATGCGGGCTTCAAAGGCGTGGCCGCTTCAACCTGCCTGCGGCCGCAACAACAGCCGGACGGGCGTCGCCGCTACCGGCTTACCAACGCCTATGCGGGTTTCGAGTGGCACCCGATTGAGGACTCTCCGCTGCATGGGACCTTCCGCTGGTCCGGTCCCTCCCGGGTATCGACGGTCAAGATCCCGGAAGATCTCTCAGCGCTCGGCGAAATTCGCGTGCTGATCGTCAGTCGCATTCATCGCGATGTGCTGCGCTTCGCGAGGTTCTACCTGAATGGGCAGTTGACCAAAGGTAAACTCAAGCGGGGCCCTGGCGACGCTCTCATCTGGACGGCGGTACCAGGCAAGCGGCCTCAACAGCCTTCACCGGAAGGGATACTGGATCTGACGATCGAGGTACATGAGAATTGGCGCCCCGTTGATCTCGGGATCAATGAAGACAGGCGTTGGCTGGGCCTGGCCGTGAGTTGGGTCGAAGCACGTTGACAGGCGCTGCGTTCACCAGCGCCATGGGACAATTTTCCCGGCCTCAGGGCTGTCATAGGGCAGATCCAGCGCGTCGGGGCTGGTGTAGTCGTATTCAACAGCCGGCATGTTGATGATGTAGGCCTCGTCGATACCGATGACCTTCCAGCCGTGATAAAGATTGGGCGGTATCACCAGCAATCCCGGGTTGCGCTCTGACACCTTGAACTCATTCACCAGACCGTAAGTCGGCGAATCGGTTCGCCCATCGAACACCACAATGGATACGAGTCCCTTGACGACAAAAAGTCGGTCCGTGCTGAAGGCGTGCAGCCCCCAGGCGCGCACCCGACCGGGCAAGGTCGTCGTGATGTGCGTTTGAACAACCGGCAGGCCGACCTCCTGCCAGGAGGTCTTGGCGACCTCCGTCAGAGTGCCATCCTCGTGCGGGACTGGCCGCGTCGGCCTGAATTGGAGCCCGCTGATCAACTCAAAGCTGGGCTGACCGCCGGCGGTGACGGCAGAGCGCTTTTGGCGCAGCATTTCCCGCCCTTTGATCGCCGAATGTGACTCTACCGAGGGAGCTTTCGGGGTCCGCATTTGTTTTCCTGTCATCTGAGCCACCCAACTGGAGGCTTGACTTGATATACACCGATGAGCCAGAACCAGGACTCATTATTGGGCATCGGCCCCGGCGCTGATTGAACAGCGCATCGGGCGAGGCTGAACCGTGTCTGCCCAGCCGCTTCGCCCCGCACCACCCGCGCGATGAACAAGGCGTAGACCGCCGCGACGCGCTGCAGCTCTCGCGGCGTCGCCCGCTACACTTCGCACACCATCGCCCCCTGAGGAATCGTATGCCCTGTCCGTGGATGTTGTGGATCGGCCTGCTGATGGGCGTCAGCGCCGCTGTCCATGCCCAGTCGCCGGCTGAATTTCGCGCGACATCGCCGGCCGAGCAGGCGCTGGACGCAGCCGCTTTCAGCGGGGTGGACGAATCCATCCGGGACCATCTGGCGGATGTGAACAGCGCCGTCGTGGTGCTCGGCGGCCGCGTCGTCTACGAGTACTACCGCGATGGCAATCCCGCCACGCTGCGCGACGTGCAGTCGGTCGCCAAGAGCGCGCTGTCGGCGCTGACCGGTATCGCGTTGGGCCAGGGCCGCATCGTCAGCCTCGACCAACCCGTCGTCGCGTTGGTGCCGGAATGGGCGTCACTGAATGGCGACCCGCGCGCGGCATCCATCGCGGTGCGGCATCTGCTCACCATGACCGCGGGCTTCGATGTGAATGATCCGACCGGCACGGCCGCTGCGGGCACGCCGGCCACCGCCTGGGCGCGGCCGCTGCGCGCCGCACCGGGCCAGGCGTTCGCCTACGACAATGCGCTGATTCCCATGCTGGCGGCGGTGCTCGAAAAAGCGACCGGGATGCCGCTGGCCGACTATGCGCGCCAGCAACTCGTGACGCCCCTGGGGCTGGAAGAGCCGTCGTACCAGCGCGGCCTGAAGATGCGCACCGTGGACATGGCCAAGCTGGGCCAGCTGTTCCTGCAAAAGGGCGCGTGGGCCAGGCAGCAGCTCATTCCCGAGTCCTATGTCATGGCCGCGACCCAGCGGCAGAATGCCGGCGGGCCGCCGGTTTCCATGCCGTACGGCTACATGTGGTGGGTGGTGCCATCCAACACCCCGCGCAACACCTTCATGGCCAGCGGGTACGCCGGCCAGTTCATCTGGGTCCATCCGCCGCTGGATCTCGTGATTGCGGTGACGTCGACGGTGTCGCAGGAGAGTCAGCGGCGCGGCCAGGCACTGCAGCTGATTCGCGGCCGGCTCTATGCGGCAGCGCAAAAACGCACGTCGAGCCCGGTCCGCTGACCCCGGCCGACGCGAGCGGAATTCGGGGCGAGAAGGGTCAGTAAACCGCCCGAAGAGACTCGTCCGGGGCGTGCCTGGCGGCCCCGGAACGGGCCGTTCCCCTGAACGCCCGCCATGGCGTGACGGTCACTGCATCCTGCATGAAGATGTCGATATCGTCGCGGTCCCTTCGGCACGCTTGCGCGGTGACGGCAACCAGGGCGATGCAAAACGGATGGGCCGTCAACTCGGCGACCCGTGTGCGCAGGGCCGGCAACCAGGGCGTCACATAGTCATCGAGAAAGCGCATTTCCTGCCGCAACACAGCGCGCACTTCGCGTTCATCGCCGCTGCGCCAGGCTTCCAGTTCGCCCGAGCACAAGAGCGACAGCATCCTCAGCTCGACCCCGACATGGTCCGCGCCAGCCGCGTCCGGCACGAGGCCTTCGCGCAGGAACGCAAACTCGTTCTGCAATTCCTTCAGCTCGTCCGGCAAATCCAGTGCCGTGGCGGTCGCGGCCTGGAGCGCAAAGTATTCGTCCGAACCGCCGCGGCCCTCGTCCAGCGCGGCGGCCAGGGCGCACGCCAGTTCCTGAAGCAGGGGCCGGTCGACTGGCTCGAGGAAGAAGCGAGCCAGCAGCGAATACGACCGGCTGCGCCGGGCGGCGGCCTTGCGATTCAGGTCCATTGTCATGAGTGGTCTCCGGAAGCTTGCAGCACATTCGCTCCATGCGCCTGCATGCATGCGCGAACCGAGTGGTGGCTGACTGGCTCCGCGCGATTTAAGTTCCTGCGATGGTGTCGATCGGTGATCGCAATTGCGTCGAATTGATTTCCTGAAAGGTATCTGGAAGTTATTTGGAAGCTGTTTGGAAGGTCGCGTCGGCAACTTCTGATCAGTCGAGCGGCAGAGTCTGCGCGATGACCGGCCAGGCGCCCTGACCGGTCACCCGTCCGCGGTCGAACACCAGCCAGCTCTGACGCCCGTAATGCGGCATGGACCGCTGCAGGGCTTCCAGCGACGCGGGATCGGCCGCGATGACGAATGCCAGCGTCTTGCCATTGGCCGCACGCGCGGTCCACGCCTGCGCCGAGCCCTTGAGCGGTGCGGCGGCGCCAGCCGACGGCAGTGCCCCTTCCTCGAACAGCACGTCCGGCAGCGCGCCCAGTGCGAGTCTGGTGAGCAGGTGCGAAACACTGGCACGGTCGCCCACCACCAGCGCCGGCACCTCCGGCGACGCCAGCAACTGGGCCTCGGACACCGGGTGCAATTGCGACTCCAGCAG
>JAAOZX010000237.1 GCA_012274225.1 Comamonadaceae bacterium
ATGCCGGAGACGGCCGAAAACGTCGCCGCCGAACACAAGATCGAGCGCGACGCCCAGGACCGGATGGCGCTGGCCAGCCAGCTCAAGGCCGTGGCGGCGCAGAAGGCCGGTTACTTCGACCGCGAGATCACGCCTGTGACGCTGCCGCAGAAGAAGGGCGAGCCCGTGGTGGTCAACAAGGACGAGCATCCGCGCGAAACCAGCATGGAGGCCCTGGCCAAGCTCAAGCCCATCGTCAAGCCCGACGGCACCGTGACCGCGGGCAATGCCAGCGGCGTCAACGACGGCGCCTGCGCGCTGTTGCTGGCCGACGAAGGGACGGCGGCGAAAAATGGGTTGACGCCCAAGGCCCGGATCGTCGGCATGGCCACCGCCGGCGTGCCGCCGCGCGTCATGGGCATCGGCCCGGCACCCGCCACGCAAAAGGTGCTGGCGCTCACCGGCATGAAGATCGAGCAGATCGATGTGATCGAACTCAACGAGGCGTTCGCCGCCCAGGGCCTGGCGGTATTGCGACTGCTGGGCTTGCAGGACGATGACCCGCGGGTCAACCCGAACGGCGGCGCCATTGCGCTGGGACATCCGCTCGGGGCCTCCGGCGCGCGGTTGGCCACCACGGCAGTGAACCAACTGCACGCGATCGGAGGGCGCTACGCCCTTTGCACCATGTGCATTGGGGTGGGCCAGGGCATCGCGGTCATCCTGGAGCGCGTCTGATCGGACGTTTGTGCGGACGGGCTCACCGGCCCGTGGCCTGGGCCAGCACCTGCTGCGCGACGTCGGCGCGATCGCCGCGCCAGGCGACGATCTGATCAGGCCGGATCAGCGCCAAAGGCGCGCTGTACAGTTCGCGCAGTGCTGACGCCGGGAGCCGCACGATTGCGAGGTCCAGTCCAAGCGCTCGCGCGGACCGGATGAATGGGTCGACCTCGGGCGCATCGGGCCCGAGCGCCAGCAAGGTCCAGTCCCGGCCGAACGCGTCGAACAACGAGCGGCCGTCTTCCAGCCAGGCGTGCGGCGGCCGCCCGCCGGGGCTGGCAGTGGGCAAATACACGTTGGGGTGATCGGGTGGCGGTCGGGTGCCATCCCTCACGATGACAGGCGAGTCGTCGTAGCGTCCGCCGAAGGTGACGCCCGGGATGTTGAACTCCAGCCGCGCGTGCGCGTTCAGGTATTCCGAAGCCCGGCCGCGCTCCGCCTCACCGGCACCACTGTCGTCTTCGAGCAGTGCCGTGGCGGGAAAGAGGCCCACCGAATCCGCGAACTGACGGGCGTAGGCCGTGTTGCGCCAGGCTAGGGGCTGGCGCTCGGCCTGGTAGCTGTCGAGGAGTTTCGCAGGCGCGGTCCCCCGAACCACGCTGGCGAGCTTCCAGCCAAGATTCACAGCGTCTTCCACCGCCGTGTTGTAGCCCAGCCCGCCGGTGGGCGTGAACAGGTGTGCGGCATCTCCGCCGATGAAGACGCGGCCTCTCTGGAACGACTGCGCGACCAGCGAGTGGCCCGCGGTCCAGGTGCCGAAGGAAATCACCTCCAGCGGGATCGCGCGCCCCAGCGCCTGGGCAAACACACGCCGGGCATCGCTCTCGGTCCAGGCCTCGCCGTCTTCATGGGGGTGCAGTGAAGCGTGGAACGCGAATTCGGCGCGGCCATCGACCGATGCCATGAAGGCCCGCCGTTGCGGGTTCACCGACACATACATCCAGGCGCGGTCATGCGGCATGACATCGTGGAAAGACGGAGCCCGCAGGTAGACGGCGAACATCTGGCCGCCCATGAAGTCGCGGCGCACGCCGGTGGCACCGGCCCATGCGATGCCCAACCGGTTGCGCACCGTGCTGCGGGCGCCATCGGCCCCGACCAGATACTGCGCACGCACGGCCACTGGCGGGCCGCCGCCTTCCGGTTGCACCGACGCATCCACTCCGTCCCCCTGCTCGGAACAGTCGACGAGGCGCCAGCCGTAGCGAATGTCATTGCTGTCGAAGGATCTCCCATGCCTGAGCAATATCGCCTCGACGAACTTCTGTGAGACGCGATGCGGCAGTTCGGCGGCGCTCCACGATCCCGTCAGCGAGCGGACCTGGCTGACGGCCTGCGCGGCCGTGGGCAAACGCAGGCGCGCCAACTCATGGCCAGCGTAGCGGGTGAAATAGGCGATGTCGGTCGGATGGTCGGGCGGCAGCCCCTGGGCGCGGACCTCGGCGGCAAAGCCCAACCGGCGGAAATGCTCCATCGTCCGTGCCTGCGTGGCATTGGCCTGCGGATTGAACGCGGTGCCGGGTTTGGGGTCGACCAGCAGGCTGCGAATGCCGCGCCGTCCCAGCTCGATGGCCAGCATCAGGCCAAACGGCCCGCCGCCGGCAATCAGGACGTCGGTTTCAAGGATGGTCGTGGGGGCGACAGGCATGTGGATGGAAGTCGGCAAACGGTTGCAGTGTGCGAAGGCTCAAGGGCGGTGGTCGGTCGCGTGCCGCATTCAGGTTCCCTCCCTGCCGCGCCGCGCTTCTCGTTCGGCGCGCTCCTGGGCCATCTGCTCCTCGAGTTGCCGGCGTCCCTGCTTGGCCACGGCAATCGTCTTGGCCCGGTCCTTGTGATGCGGGTACATCTGCTCGAACAGTTGCAGGTTGTGGCGGCGAAAGCGCATGGCCTGTGACCGGGCCTCGTGCGGCGCGAAACCCAGCACTTCCAGCACCGTGCGGCCGCTGCGCAGGCTGGACTCGAACAGCTCGCGCTCCACCCGCATCACGCCGCGGTCGCGCAGCTCGTTCCAATGCGTCACGTCGCGCGCGCGGGCCACCACCGTGAGTTGCGGAAAGTGCTCGCGCGCCAAGTCGACGATCTTGAGCGATTGCGCGGTGTCGTCCACGGCGATCACCAGCACCTTGGCCGTATGGGCACCGGCGGTGCGCAGCAGGTCGAGCCGGGAGGCATCCCCGTAGAACACCTTGTAGCCGAAGGACCGGGCGGCCTCGATCATGTCGGCGTCGTGGTCCAGCACCGTGGCCGCGATGCCCTCGGCCGCCAGCAGGCGCCCGACGATCTGCCCGTAGCGGCCGAAGCCGGCGATGATGACCGGCGCCTGCTGCGGTTCGCTGATCTCCTCCAGCGTCCTGCGGCCCCGCGCGTAGCGGGGCAGCACCAGCCTGTCGACGAGCACCAGCAACAGCGGGCTGAGCAGCAACGACACCGTGACGGCCCCGATCAGCAACGACGCGGTCTGGGGCGCGAGCACGTCGGCGCCGGCCGCGGCCTGGAACACCACGAACGCGAATTCGCCGCCTTGCGCCAGCAGGAGTGTGAACACCGGCCGCTCCTGGGACGGCAAACCCATGGCCCGCGCCAGCCCCCAGATGACGGAGGCCTTCAGCGTGAGGAATGCCAGCACCAGCAGGGCCATCAGCGCGGCCGACTCGCGCAGCACGCCGAAGTCGATGCTCATGCCCACGGCGATGAAGAACAGTCCCAGCAACAGGCCCTTGAACGGCTCGATGTCGGTCTCGAGCTCGCGCCGGTATTCGCTTTCGGCCAGCAGCACGCCGGCAAGAAAGGCGCCCAGCGCCATCGACAATCCCACCAGTTGCATCAAGGCGGCAATGGCCAGCACCAGCAGCAGCGCGGCGGCGGTGAAGATCTCCGGAGTCTTGCTCTTGGCGATCCAGCGCAGCAGCGGTCGCAGCAGCAGCCGGCCGCCCACGACGATGGACGCGACAACGGCCAGGATCTTGGCCGCTTCCAGCCAGCGGCTGCCTCCGGTGACGGTGTCGGCCAAGCCGCCCAGCAAGGGCAGCAGCGCGAGGATCGGGATGGCCGCGACGTCCTGGAACAGCAGGATCGAGAACCCGGCCTGGCCGCTCGAGGTGGCCAGCATGTTGCGCTCGCCCATCGTCTGCAAGGCGCTGGCCGTGGACGACAGGGCCAGGCCGAGCGCGGCCACCAGGCTGACTTGCCAGGTCAAGCCAGTTGCCATGGCGGCCGCGCACAGCAGTGCCGTGCACCCCAGCATCTGGGCGCTGCCCCAACCGAAGATCGGCCGGCGCAGGCTCCACAATCGGCGCGGCTCCAGTTCCAGCCCGATCAGGAACAGCATCAGCACGACGCCGAACTCGGCGAAGTGCAGGATGTCCTGGACGTTGCTGACCAGCCCCAGTCCCCAGGGCCCGATCGCGATGCCAGCGGCCAGGTAGCCGATGATGGAACCCAGGCCCAGATACCGCGACAGCGGCACGGCGATCACGGCTGCCGCCAGATAAACGAGGCTGTTGGTGAGCCAGCTGGATGCATGTTCCATCAAGTGGCCTCCGCCCGGCGGCGCGCGGGCCGGTCACTGGCCGGCACCTCGCATGCCGGGCACTGTTCCAGCTGGTCGATTTCCGGCCATTGCGGGTAGGACTTCATGCGCTGCTCAAAGATGGCCACGTGCTCGGCCACCGTCTCGTCGCTCGCGGTGCGGGCGCCGTGCAACAGCAGCGGCGGCAGAAAGCGCATGCCGCACAGCGCGGCTGTCTGCTCGTAGGGCGGCAGAAAGGCGTCGAAGAAATAGCGGTTGTAGCTTTGCGGGTGATACGAGCTCTGCGGGCCGCCGGTGGTTGCAACCAGCCACAGGTCCTTGCCCTGCAATGCAGTGCCGCCCGGGCCATAGGCCCAGCCATAAGTCAGCACTTCGTCGAGCCACAGCTTTTGCAGCGCCGGCATCGAATACCACTGGATGGGATGCAGCAGCACGATGAGGTTGGCCATCGCGGCGCCGGCCTGTTCAGCCGCCACGTCGACGTCGTAGTCGGGATAGCGTACGTACAGGTCGTGCACCTTTGCCCGCTCGATGCGGTTGGCTGCGGCCAGCAGCTGCCGGTTGACGCGTGACTCGCGCCAGTTGGGATGGGCCGCCAGGACCAGGATGCCGCTGGTAAACACTTCTTTTGTCATCTCATCCATGCAAGTAACATACCGTAATGCGGCTTTGCATTGCCAGCGCCGCCCAACCGAGAGGAGTCGCACATGCCGGTCGTGGTTGTAGCCAACCCTAAAGGGGGAGTCGGTAAGTCCACCATGGCGACCCAGATTGCCGGCTATTACGCCAGCAAGGGCCACGCGGTGATGCTGGGCGACGCCGATCGCCAGCAATCGTCCAAATTGTGGCTCGGGCTGCGCCCTCCAGCAGCCCGCCCCATCAGCACCTGGGCGGTGGGCGAGGGCAACATCGCCCGGCCGCCCAAGGGCACCACCCACGTGG
Source organism: Comamonadaceae bacterium (assembly GCA_012274225.1). Classification (GTDB taxonomy): domain Bacteria; phylum Pseudomonadota; class Gammaproteobacteria; order Burkholderiales; family Burkholderiaceae_C; genus Ramlibacter. Next base: position 5,231 of record JAAOZX010000237.1, read on the forward strand.
TGCTGGACACGCCTGCCGGCATGCACGGCAAGATGTTCAAGGAGGTGATGCAGCTGGCCGACAAGGTGGTGGTTCCGCTGCAGCCGAGCATATTCGACATCTTCGCCACGCGTGCGTTTCTCGATGAGTTGGCCGAGCATCGCAAGGCCAGCAAGATGCAGGTGGGCATTGTCGGGATGCGGGTCGATCCGCGGACGATTGCCGCGGACAAGCTGCACGAGTTCGTCGACAGCCTGGGCCTGCCGGTGCTGGGCTATTTGAGGCACACCCAGAACTACATCCACCTGGCCGCGCGCGGCCTCACGATCTTCGACGTGGCGCCCGGCCGGGTCGAGCGCGACCTGGCCCAATGGGATGGGATCTGTCGCTGGCTCGACAAGTAGCCGACCCGGCGCTTGCTACATTCGCACGGATGAAAACGCTTCAAAGTCTTGCCGAGCTTTCCGCACTGGTGGGCCAGGATGTCGCCGTCAGCGACTGGCTCACCGTTACGCAGGAGCAGATCAACCTGTTCGCCGAGGCGACCGGCGACTACCAGTGGATCCACGTCGATGTCGAGAAAGCCAAGGCCGGTCCGTTCGGCGGGCCCATCGCCCACGGCTTCCTGACGCTGTCGTTGCTTCCCAAGATCTTCGAAACCTCGATCCAGGTCCTGGGCACCGGGATGGGCGTGAACTACGGGTTGAACAAGGTGCGCTTCACCGCCCCGGTGCCGGCGGGCAGCCGGTTGCGCGGCCACCTGAAGCTGCTGGCCTGCGAGCCCATCGACAACAATGGTGTGCAGGTGACCTGGCTGGTGACGGTGGAGCGCGAGGGCAGCGACCGCCCCGTGTGTATCGCCGAATCGGTGTCGCGGCGCTATCCCTAGCCCCATCGGCAGCGCCACTGCGGCCGAATCCCCGCGGCCGCTGCACGGTTTCAGCCAAATCCGTTCTGTCGCCAGGCCTCGAACACCGTCACCGCGACCGCGTTCGACAGGTTGAGGCTGCGCTGGCCCGCGCGCATGGGCAACCGGAGCCGTTGCCCGGTGGCGAAAGAATCGCGCAAGGCCGGCGACAGCCCCCGTGTCTCGGCACCGAAGACCAGCCAGTCACCGGGCTGAAAAGCCGCCTCATGGACCAGCCGCTGGCCCTGGGTGGTCAAGGCGAACATGCGCTGGGGGTCAGGGCGCAGCGAGGCAAGGAACTCGCCCCAATTGCCGTGCCGCCGCACCGGGGCGAACTCGTGATAGTCCAGGCCGGCGCGGCGCAGCAGCCGGTCTTCCATCGAAAAGCCGAGTGGTTCGATCAGGTCCAGCGTGCAGCCGGTATTGGCCGCCAGCCGGATCACGTTGCCGGTATTGGGCGGAATCTCCGGCTCGACCAGGACGATATGAAACATCCGGCCGCCTTCAGTGGGGCCCGTCGGTGCGGGCCAGCACCAGCGCCGTGACGTGCGCCGCACCGCCCTGCCGCAGGACTTGCGCCGCGGTGAAAAGCGAGGCGCCGCTGGTCATCACGTCGTCGACCAGCACCACATGGGCATCGCCCAGCCGCGTGATTCGGGCCGGGTCGATCGCGAATGCGCCCTTCACATTGGCGAGCCTGTCCTTTCGGTCCAGCGAGGCCTGTGGCGCGGAGTGCCGCACCCGTAGCAGCAGGTCCGGCACGATCTTGGCGGGCGCAAGGCTGCGCCCCAGCAGCAAGGCCTGATTGAAACCGCGCTCGGCCAACCGCTGGGCGGAAAGCGGCATCGGCAGCACCAGATCGGCCCGGTCGAGTGCGGGTTCGACCCACGGGGCGCTGCGCATCAGCGTGGCGAAAGTGCGCGCCCAGCCGGCGTGGCCGTTGAACTTGAACTGGGCAATCAGCGCCGACCAGGGGTATTCATACGAAACCGCGGCGTAGCACGCATCTATCGGCGGAGTCTGGCGCAGGCAACGCCCGCACGCGGCAGCCGCTGCGGCCAGCGGCAAGGCGCAACGCTGGCAACGGGGCCGGGGCTGGGCGAAACGCGCCGCGCAGGCCCCGCACACCGGCTGGGCGGGCCACGCGTGGCACACGGCGCACTGGCCGGGAACGACCTCGGCAAGCCCCTCGAGCAACTCACGCAGCATCGGGTCAATATACTCGTTCGGATCTTGGCCAACGAACACCCGCCCACCATTGATCCCGCCGCCGCGAGACACTGGGACGCCGTCGCGCCGGCGCGTTCGCCCTGGTTGCACGAGGAGGTGGGGCGGCGGATGGAAGACCGGCTCCAGTGGATTCGCCTGGAGCCCAAGGCCTGGGTCGATTGGGGGCCGGTGCGCGGCGGGCTGGAGGCCCATGCGCTGGTCGAGCGCCGCTATCCGCGCGCCGAGTGCTTCGTGCACGAGAGCCGCAACGACCAGGCCCGGGCAGCGCTGGCGCAATTGGCCCGTCCCTGGTGGCGCCGCTGGTCGGCGCCCGCCCTGCGCTACGGCGGCGTGCCGGACGGCGCCGCCCAGATGCTGTGGGCGAACATGGCATTGCACATGGCAGCCGATCCCCAGGCCCTCCTGGGCACGTGGCACCGGACCCTGGCCGCGGAAGGTTTCCTGATGTTCTCCTGCCTGGGCCCGGACACCGTTCGTGAATTGCGCGCGATGTACCGGGCAATCGGCTGGCCGCCGCCCGCGCACGACTTCACCGACATGCACGACTGGGGCGACATGCTGGTGGAGGCCGGCTTTGCCGAACCGGTGATGGACATGGAGCGCATCACCCTGACGTGGGAGACCGGGCGCAAGATGATCGAGGAACTGCGCGAGCTCGGTGCCAATCTCCATCCCGGGCGCTTTCCCTCCTTGCGCGGCCGTGGCTGGCGTGACCGGCTAGAGCGCGAGCTGGGACAAACCCTGAGCGGGGCGGATGGGCGGCTGGCTCTGACCTTCGAAATCATCTACGGTCACGCCTTGAAGCCCAAGCCGATAGTGCGGATGAGTAGCAAGAGCGCGGTATCCCTGGAAGACATGCGCGCCATGCTGCAGGCCGACAAGCGTCCGGGTCACTAGCAAAGGGTGGCTCACAGCGCGGCGCACAGCCGTCCGCAAAGGCATTCCGACCTTTCGCTTGGGAATCGCCGAGCCCTCCGCGGACGAGTTGGTTATCCACGGCTAGAATCGCAGGTTCGTTTTTTGAACGTCGCTTTGCCGAACCCCGTTTTTCGCTTCGCCACGGTGCAGGGCCAGAACATCCACTGGTTCTTGCGGCGCAACTGCTCGGTAACCCCGAGCCAGTTGGGTTGGCTGTACGCCTCGCTGTGTGTGTTGTCGCTGGGGATCGGGACCTTCTTCTGGTTGCAGGGCGTGGTACTGATCCTGCCGTTTGCCTGGCTGGAGCTGGCGGCGGTGGGATTGGCTTTTCTGGCGTATGCGCGGCATGCGACCGACGGGGAGACGATATCGCTGCGTGGCCGGCAACTGGTGGTCGAACTGGAGAACGCCGGGCACCTGGAGCGCGCCGAGTTCGACCGCGAGCAGGTGCGGGTCGAGCCCAGCGTGGTCGACCGGTCGCTGATCCAGCTCTCGGGCCAGGGACGGCAGGTCAATGTGGGGCGCTACCTTCGACCGGAATTGCGGCCGGCGCTGGCGCAGGAGATCAGAAGGGCGTTGCGAGAGGGAGCCGGCCAGCCCGGCACGGTTTGATTTGAGGACATTGCTAGTGAGAACCATGAAGAGCATCTACGACAAGTCGGCTTTATCGCTGCTCGCCCTGGGCGTGTTCAGCCCGTTGGCGCGGGCGACCAACGACCTTCCCGGCGGGCCGGGGGTTCGTCAGCTCAACCTGCACGCCGCCGCCACGCGGATCGCGGCGGAACAGGGGTGGCTGCACTGGTTCATGCTGATCACCTGCTTCGTGATCTTCGTCGCGGTGTTCAGTGTGATGTTCTATTCGATCTGGAAGCATCGCAAATCGCGCGGCCACAAGCCGGCCAATTTTCACGAGTCGGTCACCGTCGAAGTGGTCTGGACCATCATTCCCTTCCTGATCGTCATCGGCATGGCGCTGCCGGCCACCAAGGTGCTGGTGGCCTCCAAGGACACCACCAATTCCGACCTGACGATCAAGGCCACCGGCTACCAGTGGAAGTGGGGCTACGACTACCTCAAGGGCGAAGGCGAAGGAGTTTCGTTCCTCTCCACCCTGGACAGGGCACAGCGCCAGATGTCGAACGACGGCGCCAAGGGCGAGATGCCCGACGACTATTTGTTCAAGGTCGACCACCCGCTGGTGGTGCCGGTCAACAAGAAGATCCGCATCATCACGACCGCCGATGACGTGATCCATTCCTGGGGTGTGCCGGCGTTCGGCGTGAAGCAGGATGCGATTCCCGGATTCGTGCGTGACACCTGGTTCCGCAGCGAAAAGACCGGCGATTTCTATGGACAGTGCTATGAGCTGTGCGGCAAGGAGCACGCCTACATGCCGATCCATGTCAAGGTGCTCTCGGCGCAGGAATACACCGCCTGGGTGGATGGCGAAATGAAGAAGCTGGCGGCCAAGCAGGACGACCCGAACAAGGTCTGGCAACTGGCCGATCTCGAGAAGCGCGGCGAGAAGGTCTATTCGGCCAACTGCGCGGCCTGCCACCAGCCCAACGGCAAGGGCGCCGGCCCGATCAAGCCGCTGGACGGTTCTCAGGTGGTGCTCGATGCCGACAAGGGCAAGCAGATCCAGGTTGTCCTGAATGGACGGACCACGCCCACCGGCCAGATGCCGGCGTGGAAGCAGCTGTCGGACACCGACATTGCGGCCGTGATCAGCTTCACCAAAAACAACTGGTCCAACAAGACCGGCCAGGTCGTGCAACCCGCCGAAGTCCTGGCCCAGCGCGGCAGCAAGTAATCCCGCCTTCCCCGAATCGACAAGGAAATCCATCCCGATGAGCGCCGTTCTCGACCATCCCGCACCGCAAGTCCACGACGATCACCACGACCACGCGCCCACCGGCTGGCGGCGCTGGGTCTACGCCACCAACCACAAGGACATCGGAACGCTGTACCTGCTGTTCGCCTTCACCATGCTGATGTTCGGCGGGGTGCTGGCCTTGGTGATCCGCGCCGAGCTGTTCAAGCCCGGCCTGCAGCTGGTCAATCCCGAGCTGTTCAACCAGCTCACCACCATGCACGGCCTGATCATGGTGTTCGGCGCCATCATGCCGGCTTTCGTCGGATTCGCGAACTGGATGATCCCGCTGCAGATCGGCGCGCCCGACATGGCCTTCGCTCGCATGAACAACTTCAGCTTCTGGCTGCTGATCCCGGCCGGCCTGACGCTGGTGAGCTCGTTCTTCATGCCCGGCGGCGCGCCCGCGGCGGGCTGGACACTGTACGCACCGTTGACCCTGCAGATGGGTCCTTCGATGGATACCGCCATTTTCGCCCTGCACATCCTGGGTGCTTCGTCGATCATGGGCTCGATCAACATCATCGTCACCATCCTGAACATGCGCGCGCCCGGCATGACGCTGATGAAGATGCCGATGTTCTGCTGGACCTGGCTGATCACGGCCTACCTGCTGATCGCCGTGATGCCGGTACTGGCCGGCGCCATCACCATGACGCTGACCGACCGGCACTTCGGCACCAGCTTCTTCAACCCGGCCGCCGGTGGCGACCCGGTGATGTTCCAGCACATCTTCTGGTTCTTCGGCCATCCCGAGGTCTACATCATGATCCTGCCGGCCTTCGGCATCATCAGCCAGGTGGTGCCCGCCTTCGCCCGCAAGCGTCTGTTCGGTTACGCCTCGATGGTCTACGCCACCTCGTCGATCGCGATCCTCTCATTCATCGTGTGGGCGCATCACATGTTCACCACCGGCATGCCGGTGACTGGCCAGCTGTTCTTCATGTACGCCACGATGCTGATCGCCGTGCCGACGGCCGTGAAGATCTTCAACTGGATTGCGACCATGTGGGAAGGCTCGATGACCTTCGAGACCCCGATGTTGTTCGCGGTCGGCTTCATCTTCGTGTTCACCATCGGCGGCTTCACCGGGCTGATCCTGGCCATGGCGCCGATCGACCTGCTGCTGCAGGACACCTATTACGTGGTGGCGCACTTCCACTACGTGCTGGTGGCCGGTTCGCTGTTCGCCATGTTCGCGGGCTTCTACTACTGGATCCCCAAATGGAGCGGCGTGATGTACAACGAGTCGCGCGGCAAGATCCACTTCTGGTGGTCGCTGATCTCCTTTAACGTGACCTTCTTCCCGATGCACTTTCTGGGACTCGCAGGCATGCCGCGCCGCTATGCCGACTACCCGATGCAGTTCGCCGACTTCAACATGGTGGCCTCGATCGGCGGCTTCGCGTTCGGCTTCGCCCAGGTGTATTTCTTCTTCTGGATCGTGCTGCCCTGCCTGCGCGGCCAGGGCGAACCGGCGCCGCAGCGTCCCTGGAACGATCCGGACGGCAAGGGCGCCGAAGGGCTCGAGTGGGAAGTGCCTTCGCCGGCGCCTTTCCACACCTTCGAAACCCCGCCGCGGCTGGATGCAACGGCTACCCGGGTGCTGGACGCCCGCGTGCAGCCCGCGCACCACTGAAGAGGCATACGATGGCGGTCGACCCCGAGCAGCGAAAGCGCAACCTGCGGATGGCGCTGATCCTGGCGTCCGTCGCCGCGGTCTTCTTCATCGGCTTCATTGTCAAGATGGCGCTGCTGTCCCGATAGGAATGTGATGAACCTGCGCAGCCAGAACCTGAAGATGGTCGGCAAGCTCGTCGTGGTGGCGGCGGGAATGTTCGCGTTCGGTTATGCGCTGATCCCGATCTACAAGCACATCTGCGAGGTCACGGGAATCAACATCCTTTCGCTGTCCGAGTTGCAGGTGCCGGGCGGTGAGGGCAGCAACGGCGCCGACGCGAGGGCGGGCAATTCCCAGGTCGATGCCAGCCGCACCATCACGGTGGAGTTCGACGCCAACGTGCGCGGTCCCTGGGAGTTCAAGCCGGCGCAGCGTTCGATCCGGGTTCATCCCGGCGAACTGGCCACGGTGATGTACCAGTTCACCAACGTCCAGGACCACCGGATGACGGCGCAAGCCATCCCGAGCTACGCCCCGCACCAGGCCGCTGCCCACTTCAACAAGCTCGAATGCTTCTGCTTCAAGCAGCATACGCTGGAGCCGGGCGAAACAAAGCTGCTGCCGGTGGTGTTCGTGATCGACTCGAAGCTGTCCAGGGACGTGGCCACGATCACGCTGTCGTATACCTTTTTCGAAGTCGGCGGGCCTGCGCCGGCGGCGCCCTCCGCCGCGGTGCAGTCCGGCGTGGACGCCAAGTCATGAGCGCCCATATCCCGACAGGGCCCAACGGCGCTTCGTTCCTGCGAACGGTCAAGGCGGTGGCCTGGTCCTTCCTGGGCATCCGCAAGAACAGCGAATTCCGTGACGACATGGGGCGGCTCAATCCGGTCCACATCATCATCGTGGCCGTGCTGGGCGTGGCGCTGTTCGTCGGCGCGTTGGTGCTGCTGGTCAACTGGGTCGTCCGCTAGCCGCCGCATAAGATAATTTGGGGAATCAGGAGTTCAGATGAGTACCACCGCAGCGGGCACGTCGCCCAACTATTTCGTACCGCAGCCATCGCGCCATCCGGCGTTCGCCGCGTTCGGGCTTTTCTGGGTCATCCTGGGCGCCGCCCAATGGATCAACGGCAACGACTGGGGCCGGTACGCCCTGTTCTTCGGCCTGTTCTGGCTGTTCGGCGTGCTGTTCCAGTGGTTCCGCCAGGCCATCGGCGAGAGCGAAGGCGGCAACTACAACCACAAGGTGGACCTGTCGTTCCGCTGGAGCATGAGCTGGTTCATCTTCTCCGAGGTCATGTTCTTCGGTGCCTTCTTCACCGCCCTCTGGTGGATGCGATCGCATTCGGTGCCGGCGCTCGGCGGTCTGGACAACGCGTTGCTCTGGCCCGACTTCAAGGCCGTCTGGCCGTCGGTCGCGCCGGGCACCACGGCATCGCCTGCGGGCATCATCGAGCCGTTCCAGGTGATGACGCCGTTCTGGCTGCCCACCATCAACACGGCCCTGCTGCTGTCCTCGGGCGTCACCCTGACCATCGCCCACCATGCGTTGCGGGAGAATCATCGCGGCCGCACCATTGCCTTCATGTGGGTCACCGTGCTGCTGGGGGCGACTTTCGTCGGCGTGCAGGCCTACGAGTATTTCCATGCCTACACCGAGCTCAACCTCAAGCTGTCGTCGGGTGCCTACGGCTCCACGTTCTTCATGCTCACGGGATTCCACGGTTTTCACGTGATCGTCGGCATGCTGATGCTGCTATTCATCACGCTGCGGCTGATGAAGGGCCATTTCACACCCGATCGCCATTTCGGCTTCGAGGGCGCCGCTTGGTACTGGCACTTCGTCGATGTAGTCTGGCTGGGCCTGTACACACTGGTGTACTGGCTATGAACAGACGATAACCAGGGCCGCCGAAGCGGCCCTGGTTCTTCCCGGCGGCTATTGTCCCGCGCGAATGCCGGTCGGCTGGATATAGCCGAGTTTCCAGGCCAGCAGGATGCAGACGAAGAGCAGGACGGAAAAGCCCACCCGGAAGGCCAGGGCCCGTGCCATGTTGCTGGTCTTGGGCTTGCCGTCGCGGCCGTCGCGCATCATGAAGAACAGCGCCGACCCCAGGCTGCCGAGGATGGCCACGAAAGCCAGGAGCACCAGGTATTTCATGAAGGCGATTATCCCGTGACCCCGAGCCGTTCCGCACGCTTCTGGCTGATCACCCTGGCTGCCGTCGTGACGGTTGGCGTCACGCTTCGCCTGGGGGCGTGGCAGATGGACCGGGCCGGACGAAGGCTCGCGCTGCAGGCCGCCATCGAGCAACGGCAGGCGATGCCGCCGGTCGCGCAGGACGCATTGCTCCAGCCCAATGCGCAGGCCCAACTGCTGCATCGCGCGATCTTGCTGCACGGCAATTGGCTGCCGCGGTACACGTTGTTTCTCGACAACCGCCAAATGGAGGGCCGGCCCGGTTTTTACGTCGTGACGCCATTGCAACTGGAGAGCAGTACGGCGGTGGTGCTGGTCGAGCGGGGCTGGGTGCCGCGCAATTTCGAGCGGCGCGAGACGCTGCCGCCGGTGCCCACGCCGCCAGGGCGAATCGAGCTGCGCGGCCGCATTGCCCCGCCGCCCGCCAAGCTATACGAGTTCGCCGGGGCGCAGGCGGGCACCATCCGGCAAAATCTCGACCTGGCACAGTTCCGGGCCGAGACCGGCTTGCCGCTCGCGGACCTTTCTGTGCGGCAGCTGCAAGGACCTGCGGATGATGGGCTGCTGCGCGACTGGCCCGAGGCCGCCAGCGGCGCCGCAACCAATTACGGTTATGCGTTCCAATGGTGGGCCATGAGCGGCCTCGCCGCCCTCCTTTATGTCTGGTTCCAGTTCATCGCCCCACGCCGAAAGGCACCGCATGCTTGACGAGCCCCTTGGCCTCACCGTGCATTCACTGCCAGTGCCGCAGGAAGCCGTGGCGAGCGACAGCCGCCGCACCAGGAGCGGTCGCCTCAAGATGCTGGCTGTGCTCGCAATCTGCGCAGCGCCCGTCGTTGCCTCCTACCTGACCTACTACGTGATCCGGCCCGAAGGCCGGCGCAACTATGGTGAGCTGGTCGAGCAGCGTCAGCTGCCGCCGATCGCGACCACTGCCCTGGACGGCAGCAACGTTGTGTTGCGGTCGCTGCGCGGCCAATGGCTGCTGGTCAGCGTCAGCGGCGGCGAGTGCGGCGCCGCCTGCGAGCGGCACCTGTACTTGCAACGGCAATTGCGCGAGAGCCTGGGCAAGGACAAGGACCGCGTCGACTGGGTCTGGCTGATCACCGACGGCAAGCCGGTGCGCGAAGCCCTGCGGCCAGCGCTCGGGCAGGCCACTGTGCTGCGTGTCGACCCGGCGCCGTTGGCGCAATGGCTGACACCGGCGCCCGGGCACTCGTTGGCCGATCACTTGTACCTGGTCGACCCCATGGGCAACTTGATGATGCGGTTTCCGGCCGAGCTGGAACTGTCGAGCGCGTCCAAGGCCAAACGCGACCTCGAGCGACTGCTGCGCGCGTCGGCCGGCTGGGACCAGCCGGGCCGAGGCGCCCAATGACATGAACGCCCCGCCCTTGTACGACCTGTCGCCGGTGCTGCACATCATGCTGATGGGCGTGGTGGTCGCGCTCGGCCCCCTGTCGTGGATGTGGCTGCGCAACCCGCGCGCCGTGCCGGCGCGCCGCCTGCAGGCCCTGACCCTGGCGGTGATGTTCCTGACGTTCGACCTGGTGCTGTTCGGCGCCTTCACCCGCCTCACGGACTCGGGGCTGGGTTGTCCCGACTGGCCGGGCTGCTATGGAAATGCCAGCCCGAGCGGTGCGCAGGTGCAGATCGACAGGGCGCAAGCCGAAATGCCGACCGGACCGGTGACACATGGCAAGGCCTGGATCGAAATGATCCACCGCTACCTGGCGACCGGGGTCGGCGTGCTGATCCTGACCCTCGCCGCGGGCACCTGGGTGCTGCGCCGGCACGGGGCGGGGGTAAGTCCATGGTGGCCCGCGGCAACCCTGGCATGGGTCTGCCTGCAAGGCGCCTTCGGGGCCTGGACCGTGACCATGAAATTGTTCCCGGCGATGGTGACGCTGCACCTGCTGGCCGGACTGGTGTTGCTGGCCTTGCTGTGCCGGCAGACCGTGGCGTACGCCCACGTGCAGGGCGGCCGTGCGCCAGTCGCAATCGCCGCCTCGTTGCGTTCCTTGCTGTTTGCCGGCATTGCCCTGGTCTGGCTGCAGGTGGCGCTGGGCGGGTGGGTCAGCACCAATTACGCGGTGCTCGCCTGCACCGACTTTCCCGCCTGCCAGGGCAGCTGGTGGCCGGCGATGGACTTTCGCCAGGGTTTCGAGCTGTGGCGCGATCTGGGCAAGACCGGTGGCGGCGAGCACATCGGGTTCGCAGCGCTGACGGCGATCCACTATGTCCATCGCCTGGCCGCGTACCTGGTGTTCGCGGTGCTGGCGGTGCTCGCCTGGCAGCTTCATCGAGTCAGCGCGTTGCGCCCGCAGGCCCGCTGGACCGCCGCGCTGCTCCTGTGGCAGGTCGTCACCGGAGTCTCCAATGTGCTTCTGGGCTGGCCGTTGCTGGTGGCCGTGGCCCATACCGGCGGGGCGGCGGCGCTGGTCGTGATTCTCACCTGGGCGCTGGCCGAGAGCCGGGCAGGTGCGGCGCCGATGCCCACGGCGAAGATCGATGCACGGGAGCGATCCGCATGAGCGCTGTGGACCCGCAAGCGATTCATGCGCCGCTGACTGCGCGCCTGAGGCAGTTCTACGCACTGACCAAGCCGCGCGTGATCCAACTCATCGTCTTTTGCGCCCTGATCGGCATGGTGCTGGCGGTTCCGGGCATGCCACGCCTGGACGACCTGCGGCTCGGGCTCATCGCATGCGCGGGGATCTGGCTGGTGGCTGCCGCCGCCGCGGTCTTCAATTGCCTGGTGGAAAAGAGCATCGACGCGAAGATGAGGCGAACCGCCTGGCGGCCCACGGCGAAAGGCGAACTGCAGGACTGGGAGACGCTGCTCTTCGCAGCGGTGCTGTGCGCACTGGGGTCGTGGCTGCTGTACACCTGGGTCAACCCGTTGACCATGTGGCTGACTTTCGGGACTTTTGTCGGCTATGCGGTGGTCTACACTGTGATCCTGAAACCCTTGACCCCGCAGAACATCGTGATCGGCGGTGCTTCCGGCGCCATGCCGCCCGTGCTGGGCTGGGCCGCCATGACCGGTGATGTCGGTCCGGAACCACTGATCCTCTTTCTCATCATCTTCCTGTGGACACCGCCGCACTTCTGGGCCCTGGCGTTGTATCGCGTGGAGGAGTATCGCAAGTCGGGGCTGCCGATGCTGCCCGTCACCCATGGCAACGAGTTCACGCGCCTGCAGGTCTTCCTCTACACCCTGGTGCTGTTTGCGGCCTGCCTGATGCCTTTCGCTTACGGAATGAGTTCATGGCTTTACCTGGTCGTTGCCATCGCGCTGAGCTTCGGCTTCTGTCTCTACGGCTTCCGGCTCTGGCGCAACTATTCCGATGCGCTCGCACGCAAGACTTTTCGTTTTTCCTTGATTCACCTGAGCGTGCTGTTTGCCGCGCTGCTGGTCGACCACTACCTTGTCTGAACACCATGAACCGGCGCGCCGCACTCGGATCCCTTTCCATCTGGGCCCTGGCGGCCGCGAGCGCGGCGATGTTGCCCGGTTGCGGCGAAAGCAAGCCGCAATTCAAGGCGATCGACCTGACCGGCGCCGATTACGCCCGCGACTTCCAGCTGACGGACCAGAACGGACAGCAGCGCAGCCTGAAGGACTTTCGCGGCAAGCTGGTGGTGCTGTTCTTCGGCTATACCCAGTGTCCCGACGTGTGCCCCACGACCCTGGCGGAACTGGCTGAGGCCAAGAAGCTGCTGGGCACCGACGGCGACAAGGTGCAAGGATTGTTCGTCAGCCTGGACCCCGAGCGTGACACCGCAGAAGTGCTGAAGGCCTACATGGCCAATTTCGACCCGGCTTTTCTGGCGCTGCGCCCCACGCCCGAGCAGCTCGTGGTCCTGGCCAAGGAATTCAAGATCTACTACAAGAAGGTCGAGGGCAAGACGCCTACCAGCTACTCGATCGACCACACGGCTGCCAGCTATGTGTACGACACGCAGGGCCGCCTGCGCCTTTACACGCGCTACGGCACCGGGCCGCAGGCCCTGGCCTCGGACATGCAGTTGTTGCTGCGGCAGGGATGATGCCTTCATGGTGCAGCATCTGCTCGGGCGCAAGGGAGCGGCTCGCATCGCGCTGATCCCGGCCGAGGTGCTCGAGGCCCTGAACGATGGGCAGGTGCCCACCGTCAATCTGAACGAATTCCTGGCGCTGGATCTGGGGCGGCTCACTCGCAATGTAGCGCGGCACATCGGCTTGTCGCCAGACGCCGACGGCATCACCGATACCCTCGCCATGCTGGCGGCGTTCCGGCCCGTGAAGCGTCATGAACATGTGGCTCGCGCGCTCTACGACCTGGCGCGCGGGCATCCGGATCGCGATGCGATCGCGCATCGGCTGGCGACACATGCCAGTGACGTGGCGCGTGGCTGGGCCACGCAATGGGTCCAGTTTTCGGAGCTGCCGCTGCCGGCTAAGCTGCAATCGGTGCGCCGGTTCGCGGCCGACCCGCACTTTGGAGTGCGCGAAATGGCCTGGATGGCGGTGCGCGACCGGGTCGGTCCGCAGCTGGACGAAGCGCTGGCCCTGCTGGATGCCTGGGTGCACGATGCCGACGAAAACATCCGGCGCTTTGCCAGCGAGCTCACGCGGCCGCGCGGCGTCTGGTGCGCGCCGATCGAGGTCCTCAAGGCGCAGCCCTGGCGCGCCCTGCCGCTGCTGGAGCCGCTGAAGTCGGATTCCAGCCGCTACGTGCGAACGTCGGTGGCGAACTGGCTCAACGATGCCAGCAAGTCGCAGCCGCAATGGGTGGACGAGGTGTGCCGGCGCTGGGTGCGGGAAGCGCCGGGACCGGAATGCGAGCAAATCGTGCGGCGGGCCTGCCGCACAGTGCGGGCCTGATCATTCGGCCTTGATGCCGCGCATCGCGATCACGCCGCCGAGCAACGCTGTATCGGCCTTGATGCGATTGGCCAGCCCTTCGGACGAGGTGCCGGCCACCTGCCAGCCCTGCTGAAACAGCTTTTGCCGGACATCGGGGGTGCGGGCGATCTCGCTGATCAGCGTGGACAGCTTGGCGATGATGGGCCTGGGCATCGAGGCCGGAGCAGCGGCGGCGGTCCAGATCTCGAGCTGGAAGCCGCGGACTCCGCCTTCAGCCAGACTGGGATATTCAGGCACCAGCGAACTGCGGCTGGTCGAGGTAACGCCCACCGCCTTGAGCTTGCCGGCCCGGATCATGGGTGCGGCCAGGCCGGGAGGCAGCAGCGCGAGCTGGATCTGGCCCCCGATCATGGCGTTGATGACCTGGGGATTGCCGGGATAGGGCACGTGCACCGGGTTGATGTTGGTCTTGGTCTTGAGCAGCTCCATGCCGATGTGGCCCACGGTCCCGACGCCCGGCGAGCCGTAGCTCCACTTGTCGCCGGCGTTGCGACCGGCCAGGAAGAACTCCTGGATGGTGTTGAACTTGGCCGTGGCCGGGGCCGTGAGCAGCAGCGGAGCGGTGCCGATCAGGCTGATCGGGGCCAGGTCTTTCAGCGGATCGAAAGGTGTCGCCGGGTTGAGCAGCTTGGCGATGGTCATGTTGCCGTTGATCATCACGCCGATGGTGTGGTTGTCGGTCGCCTTCGCAACCACGTCCCCCGCGATGTTGCCACCGGCGCCGACCCGGTTTTCGACGATCACCGGCTGTCCCAGCGCCCTTGAAAGGGGCTCGGCAATCGTGCGCGCGACCAGGTCGGGAGTGGAGCCGCCGGGGAAGCCCACGATGATGCGCACGGGCCTGGTCGGCCACGGCGCCGCCGGGGCGGGCTTGGAGACTTTCTGAGCCAATGCGCCGGCTGACATCGCCGCGAGCGACAGCAGCAGGACGGTTCGGCGCTGGGGGAATCTGGACATGAGGACTTCCTTGGAATGATGCCCCGCAAGGGGCTGAGAACCATCGATCCTAGCGCGACCGCGGCGACGAAAAAAAGCCCGGGGTACCGGGCTTTCATTCGGATGCGCGACGCTTCAGGCGTAGGCGGCGAGCGCCTTCTTCATCTTCTTCATCGCGGCCGATTCGATCTGGCGGATGCGCTCGGCGCTGACGCCGTATTCGCCCGCCAGGTCGTGCAGCGTCAGGCCGCCCGAGCCGTCGTCGTTGACCTTGAGCCAGCGTTCCTCGACGATGCGCCGGCTGCGGGGGTCGAGCTCTTCGAGCGCGGCCGCTATGCCGTCGGTCGCCATCACATCGCGCTGACGCGATTCCATCACGGCGGTGGGCTCATGGCTCGCGTCGGCGAGGTAGGCGATCGGGCCGAACGCCTCGTCGCCGTCATCGCCCGGCGCCGGGTCCAGCAGCACGTCGCCTCCCGACATGCGGGACTCCATCTCGATCACTTCCTCGCGCTTCACGTTGAGCTCGCGCGCCATCACGTCGATCTGGTGCTCGGTCAAAGTGTCCCGGTGGGTGGGCGCGTCGGCGTCGTCCTTGAAGCCCTGCTTCATGGAGCGCAGGTTGAAGAACAGCTTGCGCTGGGCCTTGGTGGTCGCCACCTTGACCATGCGCCAGTTCTTCAGGATGTACTCATGGATTTCGGCCCGGATCCAGTGCAGCGCATAGCTGACCAGGCGCACGCCCTGATCGGGGTCGAAGCGCTTGACGGCCTTCATCAGCCCGATGTTGCCTTCCTGGATCAGGTCGCCGTGCGGCAGCCCATACCCCAGGTACTTGCGCGAGACCGACACCACCAGCCGCAGGTGCGAGAGCACCAGCTTTCCGGCCGCTTCGATGTCGTTGTGATCCTTGAATTTGCGGGCGTACTCCTGTTCCTGTTCCAGGGTGAGCAGGGGGAGGCGGTTGACCGCCGAGATATAAGCGTCGAGGTTGCCAAGAGGAGGAACCACCGCCCACGGATTGGCCAATGCCAGGGCCGTGCCTGAGGCTCCAGTTGAAGTGGACATCCAGCAACTCCTTTCGTTTTCGAATGCAATATTAGCACTCCGTTCGATCGAGTGCCAAAAGCAAAGTTCAGACCCAAGACTAGCTATTTGAGGGTATACCCGGGTATCAAAGCGTGCGCTCAAGCCGATTTGGGAATAGCATTCAGAAACAGGGGTAACAATCCCGTCTCAGGTCCGGAGGAACGTCATGATGGGGCTCATCAGTCGGGTTTTGGCCAAGACCGGCCTTGCGCCGGGCGCCAACTCTGGAAACTCGACTTTGTCTTCGGAATTTACCGACCGCGACATCGAGAACTACTACTTTCGAATTATTACAGATTGTCTTAAACGGATGCTGGTGCCCGCCGAGGACATCGAAGTCATCGTCAGGCGCTCCCGGGTGGACCGGTACGGCCTGAGCACCTTCACGGCCTACGTCCGCATCCTCAAGTGGCACCCGGTCGTGACGCCGGTCCTGCTGCAAAACATGCCGGTCATCGACGCCCGGGTCCGCAGGTTGATCCAGGCATCGGTCATCCTCGAACAAACCCATTTCTCCGGCCTCTGGTTCCAGGTTTCCAGCTCGGCCAAAGGCACCCCCACTTCGCTGCTGGGCTTGCCCTTCGAGCTGATTCACCAGCACGTCGATTCCAAACAGCCGGCTTGATCCCGGCCTGGGACAATGGGGCCGCTCCGCCCATGCAAGATCCCGACGAACTTCCTGTTTTGAGTGTCACGACCACGGTCGGTTCCCTGGAGGCTGCGCGCGCCCTGGGCCGGCTGATCATCGACCGGAAACTGGCCGCTTGCGTCCAGCTCGACCCGGGCGTCGCCTCGCTGTACCGCTGGCAGGGCGCGTTGCACGACGAGCCCGAAGTGCGCCTGGTCATCAAGACCTTGCCGGCTTGCGAGGAAGCGCTGCGCGTGCTCTTCGCAAAGCACCATCCCTACGACTTGCCTCAATTCCTGGCGATCGCGATGCGTGCCAGCCCGGCCTATGGGAATTGGGTTCGCGCGGAGGTGGTCGTTCCGCCGGCCTGAGCCGCTAGGCGATGGTCAGTGTCGGCTGGGCGCCGTCGCCGACCTCGCCGATCGCGCGCGCCGCTTCGAACCCGTGGCGAAGGAAGACCGCCAGCACGGCGTCGACGGCCGACGGCGCACACGATACGAGCAGGCCGCCGCTGGTTTGCGGATCCGTCAGCAGCGCCCGGTCCGCTGGTGCGAACCCCGGCGCAAGCCGGACCTCGGCGCCGTAGCCGGCCCAGCACGCCCACACCGAGGGGCTTGCCCAGGATCAGGCGGTCGCCGGGCCGGGCGTTGGCATTGCGCAGTACCCGCTTCGGATGAACCAGGCCGAGGGCGACCAGGCCGTAGATCGGCTCCACCGAATCGATGGTGTGGCCGCCGGCCACCGGAATGCCCGCTTGCCGGCAAACGGCTTGCCCGCCCTCGAGGATGCGGCCGATGGTCTTGGTGCTCAGGACGCTGACCGGCATGCCGACCAGCGCCAGCGCCATGATCGGCCGGCCGCCCATCGCGTAGACGTCCGAGATCGCATTGGTCGCCGCGATTCGGCCGAAGTCATACGGATCGTCGACGATGGGCATGAAGAAATCGGTCGTCGCGATCAGGGCCTGCTCCTCATTGAGCTGGTACACCGCTGCATCGTCCGAAGTCTCGATCCCGACCAGCAGCTCGGGCGGCAGCGGCATCCGGGCCGTGCCCTTGAGGATTTCGGATAGCACGCCGGGCGCGATCTTGCAGCCGCAGCCGCCCCCATGCGACAGCGACGTGAGGCGGGGCTCGGTGCGGGGGGTCTCGGCGGCTTGGCTCATGACAGCAGCGCGAGCGCGAACTCGCGGGCGTTGAAGGTTTCCAGATCTTCCAGCTGTTCGCCAACGCCGATGAAGTACACCGGCACCGGCTTCTCCTGGGCGATCGCGGCGAGCACGCCACCCTTGGCAGTGCCGTCGAGCTTGGTGACGATCAGGCCGGTGAGCCCAAGCGCGTCGTCGAACGACCGCACCTGGGCCAGCGCGTTCTGGCCGGTGTTGCCGTCGATCACCAGCAGCACCTCGTGCGGTGCGGTCGCGTCGGCCTTCTGTACCACGCGCTTGATCTTCTTGAGCTCTTCCATCAAATGCAGCTGCGTCGGCAGGCGACCGGCCGTGTCAACCAGCACCACGTCCTTGCCCCGTGCCCGGCCGGCCGTCACGGCGTCGAAGGTTACCGCGGCGGGATCGCCACCGGCCTGGCTCACGATTTCGACCGTGTTTCGGTCGGCCCAGATGGCGAGTTGCTCGCGCGCCGCCGCCCGGAAAGTGTCGGCCGCAGCCAGCAGGACCGAGGCGCCTTCATTGGCCAGGTGCTTGGTGAGCTTGCCGATCGACGTGGTCTTGCCGGCGCCGTTGACGCCCGCCACCATGATGACCGTCGGGCGATACTCGCCGATGACCAGTGCCTTTTCCAGCGGCCGCAGCAACTGGGTGAGCGAATCGGCCAGGATGTTCTTCACCTGTACCGGCCTCGTCGCGCCGCTGGCCTGCACCCGTCGCTTGACTTCATCCAGCAGATATTGCGTCGCCTTGACGCCGGTGTCCGCCATCAATAGCGCCGCCTCGAGCTCGTCGTACAGGTGGTCGTCGATCTGCACGCCGGTGAAGACCAGCGAAATGTTCGATCCGGTCTTGCGCAGGCCGGCGGTGAGCTTGTCGAGCCAGCGCTGGCGCTCGGGCGCGACCGGTGCCGCTACCGGAACCTGGATCGGCTGGACCAGCGCGCTGCCGATCAGGCTGCCCCTTTCTGCAGGTACGGTCGGCGTCGCGCCTGGTGCTGCAGCGGCCGGCACCAGCGCCGGGGCTGGCGTGTGCGCCGGTTTTTTTCGGAAGAAACTGAACATTGCGGCACTTTTTAGAATCAGTGATTCTATGAAACACCTCCTTCACCGCGTCTTGCGCAGCCTTTGCCTGGCAAGCCCGCTGGCTTTCCTGCCGGCTATCCACGCGCAAACAGCGCCCCAGTCGCCCCCTGTCCAGCAGTTCAAGCTCGACAACGGTTTCACCTTGATCGTCAAGCCCGACCGGCGTGCGCCGACCGCAGTCCACATGGTGTGGACGCGGGTCGGCTCGGTGGATGAAGTGGACGGCTTGAGCGGCGTGGCGCACGTGCTGGAGCACATGATGTTCAAGGGAACCGCCGACTTGAAACCGGGCGAGTTTTCCAGCCGGGTTGCCGCGTTGGGTGGCCGGGAGAACGCTTTCACCATGCGCGATGCCACCGGCTACTACCAGCAAATCCCGGCCGGCAAGCTCGAGGACGTGATGAAGCTGGAGGCGGACCGGTTCGCGCACAACCAGTGGCCGGACGACGAGTTCCGGCACGAACTCGAAGTGGTGAAGGAGGAGCGCCGGATGCGCACCGATGACGCGCCGCGCGCGCGGCTGTGGGAGGTGCTCAATGCCGCCGTCTTCGAAGCCTCGCCCTACCGCCGCCCGATCATCGGTTGGATGGGCGACCTGGACTCGCTGAACCCGCAGGATGCGCGCGCCTTCTTCAAGCACTGGTATGTGCCGGCGAATGCGGTGATTGTGGTCGCGGGGGACGTCGATCCGGCGCAGGTGTTGCGCCTGGCGCAGAAGTATTACGGTCCGATTCCGGCGCAACCGGTTCCCGAACGCAAACCGCGCAGCGAGCCGCCGCAGGCGGGCGTGCGGCGGGTCGAGCTCAAAGCCCCCGCCGAGCAGGCGTACGTGGCACTGGCGTTCAAGGTGCCGCAACTGACTTCGTTCGAGCCGGGCCCCGACAACGACGACGCGCTGGCGCTCACGGTGCTCGCCGCCGTCCTGGACGGTTACAGCGGTGCCCGCCTGGACCGTGCGCTGACGCAAGGGCCTGATCGGGTCGCCGACAGCGTCGGCGCGGGCAACGGCCTGTGGGGCCGCGGCCCGCAGCTCTTCACGCTGGACGGCGTGCCGGCAGCGGGCAAAACCGCCCAGCAGGTCGAGACCGCCTTGCGTGCCGAAGTGAGCAAGGTTGCGCGCGACGGCGTTACCGAGGCCGAACTCAATCGCGTCAAGACGCAGTGGGTTGCCAGCGAGATCTACAAGCTCGACTCGGTCATGAACCAGGCGCGCGAGCTGGGCGATCACTGGATCGAAGGGCTGCCGCTGGATGCGAGCGAACGCTTGATCCAGCGCCTGAAGGCCGTGACTGCCGCCCAGGTGCAGGCCGTGGCGACCAAATACTTCGGTGACGACCAGCTCACCGTCGGCATCCTGCGGCCGCAGCCGCTCGATCCGAATCGCAAACCCCGCACGCCCCCGCCGGGCGAGCTCCGATAAAGGCGTGCCTCCCATGTTCAACCGTCAATCCATGCAGCGGGCCCTGCTGTGTCCTGCCGCCTTCGCCCTGATGCTGGGATGCGGGCCGGCGATCGCCGGCATCCCGATCCAGCACTGGACGCAACCCAGCGGTGCCAAGGTCTACCTGGTCGAGAGCCCGTCGCTGCCGATGGTCGATGTGCGCATCGACTTCGACGCGGGCGGCCGCCGCGACCCGGCGCCGCAAGCGGGCCTGGCCAGCGCCACTGCGGGCATGACTTCAAAGGGCATCCTGGCAGCCAGGGAAGGCACCGCGGGCACGGCGCTCTATCCCCAGGCCATGGACGAGAATCAGCTGAGCGAGGCCTGGGCCGACCTGGGCGCCGATTTCGACGGCGGCGCGAGCTCGGACCGGATGAGTTTCTCGCTGCGGACACTGAGCTATCCCGACATCCTGCCCAAAGCGGTTCAACTGGCCGCCCGGCAAATGGGCGAGCCGTCCTTTCCCGACGATGTCTGGCAGCGCGAGCGCGAGCGCATGGCCGCGGCGATCCGCGAGGCGAACACACGTCCCGGCACCATCGCCGGCCGCGCCTATGCCAAGGCGGTGTATGGCACCCATCCGTACGGCTACGAGATGACGGAGGAATCGCTGGCCAGGATCGGCGTGGCGGACATGCGGCAGATGTACAACCGCATGCTCGCCCCTTGCCGTGCCAAGGTGAGCCTGGTGGGGGCGCTCACCCGTGAACAGGCCGATGCCCTGGTGGCGACCTTGCTGTCGCGCCTGCCAGCCGGCGCGTGCGAGCCGCTGCCCCCGGTGCCGGAAGTCCAGCCGCTCGCAGCGCCGTTGGTTGAAGCCATCGCGTTCGCTTCGGCGCAAGCGCACGTGCTGATCGGCCAGCCGGGCTACAAGCGCAGCGACCCCGACTACTTCCCGCTCCTGGTGGGCAACTACACCCTGGGTGGCGGCGGTTTCGTTTCGCGCCTGACGCTGGAAGTTCGGGAAAAGCGCGGGCTGAGCTACAGCGTCGGCAGCTACTTCTCGCCGGGACTGCATGCGGGTGCCTTCACGATCGGCCTGCAAACCCGCCCGGATCAGGCCGCGCAGGCGATCCAGGTCGCGCAGGATGTGCTGGCGCGATTCGTCGCCGAAGGCCCGACCGAAGCCGAGCTGAAGGCTGCCAAGGACAACCTGATCGGCGGATTCCCGCTGCTCATCGACAGCAACCGCAAGTTGCTGGAGAACATTGCGAACATCGCCTGGAACGACTTGCCGCTGAACTACCTTGACACCTGGACGGCGCAGGTGCAGCGGGTCACTGCGGCCGACATCAAGGCCGCGTTCGCTCGCAAACTCCAGCCCCAGCGCATGGTGGTCGTCACGGTGGGCGCCGCGGCCGCACGCTGATGGTTCGCAAAGCCACGCCCGCGACCCGGCCCCAGGCTCCGACCCGCCGGCCGGTCGGGACGCTTCCGCGCGAAGTCCGGATCATCGGCGGCCAATGGAAGCGCACCAAGCTCGCGGTCGCGGACAAGCCCGGCCTGCGGCCAACGCCGGATCGGGTGCGTGAGACCCTGTTCAACTGGCTGGGCCATGATTTGACCGGATGGCACTGCGTCGATGCGTTCGCGGGAACCGGTGCGCTCGGGCTGGAGGCGGCATCGCGTGGTGCGAATGAGGTGCTGATGGTGGAGCAGGACGCTGAACTGGTGTCCCGGTTGCGGGACACGCGGGATCGGCTTCAGGCCACCACGGTGAAGATCGAGCGCGGCAATGGGCTGAGCGTGCTCTCGCGGCTGGCGCCCGGGAGCATCGACCTCATCCTGCTGGACCCGCCCTTCGACGCGAATTTGTTCGACAAGGCCCTGGCCGCCGCCGCCCCGGCGCTGGCCGCGCAGGGCCGGATCTACCTGGAAGCACCCAGCGCCTGGACCGATGCCGCGCTGGCGCCCTACCGGCTGACCCGCCTGCGCCATCTCAAGGCCGGATCGGTGCACGCGCACTTGCTGGGCCGCGCTGCATAATGCGCGCAGCAGCGGTGCTGACCGCCGCTGCGCGCAGGAGTGTCCATGGCTCATAACGTGATCGCCGTCTACCCGGGAACCTTCGACCCCATGACCCTGGGCCACGAGGACGTAGTGCGCCGAGCCACCCAGCTGTTCGACCGCGTGATCGTGGCGGTGGCGGCGGGGCATCACAAGAAGGCCATGTTCTCGCTGGCGGAGCGCATCGAGATGGCACGCGAAGTGGCCAAGCCCTACGCGACGGTGGAAGTCGAGAGTTTTTCGGGCCTGTTGCGCGACTTCGTCGTGGGCCGCGGCGGCAAGGCCATGGTGCGCGGACTGCGCGCCGTGACCGACTTCGACTACGAGTTCCAGCTCGCGGGCATGAACCGCAGCTTGATGCCCGAGGTTGAAACCGTGTTCCTCACGCCCAGCGACAAGTATCAGTTCATCAGCAGCACCTTCGTGCGCGAGATCGCGGTGCTGGGCGGCGAAGTGGACAAGTTCGTCTCGCCATCGGTGCAAAAGCGGCTGATGGAAAAAGTACGTACGCAGGCGAGCGAATAGCGCGGCGCATGCTCGCGGCCTCGCGCAGCGCCGCCGAATCTGTCGATTTGTTGCCGAGACCACTCTTGGTTTGGGCGTGGCCTTGCCTTGCTCGACAGTGCGCGGGCGGATAATTGACCAATGACAGAACTGATCCTCCTGCGCCACGGCGAGACCGACTGGAATCGCGAGTTGCGGTTCCAGGGCCACGTGGACGTGGGGCTTAACGCCATCGGGATGGAACAAGCGCGGCGCCTCGCCCAGCGCCTGGCTGGAGAAAAAGCGCATCGCCTCTACGCCAGCGATCTGTTGCGCGCCCGGCAGACCGCGCAGCCCGTGGGCCGGCAACTGGGCCTGGCAAGCGTCACCGATCCGGCCCTGCGGGAGCAGAGCTTCGGCCACGTTGACGGCATGCGGGTGGAGGACATCAAGGTTCAACATCCCCAGGCCTGGGCGGCATGGCTGCTGTTCCAGGAGGACTACGGGATGCCAGGCGGAGAAACCACCAGGCAGTTCCACGCACGGGTGATGGACGGGGTGAACCGGCTGGTCGCCGCGCATCGCGGCGAAACCCTGGTGGTGGTAACGCATGGCGGCGTGCTCGACATGATCTATCGCACCGCCCTCTCGCTCGGCTTGAGCGGGCCGCGCCAGAGCGACATTCCCAACGCCGGCCTCAACCGCGTGCGGGTGCGCGAAGGCGGCATCGACATCCTGTCATGGGCCGACACGGCCCATCTGGCTGACCTGCCGCCGCAGCCGGTCTACGACCAGAAGAAACTGGTCATGCCCGAACCGCGCTGAGCGCAAGGCGGCATCGCCAGGCCTTGCCCTTCAATCGATGTGATCCAGGCTTTCGGACGGAGGCTGCGGCCAGTGCCGCTGGGCATCGCGGATCAACTCGAAGGCGCGCGACACCTGCAGCACTCCGAGGTCGTCGAAGCGCTGGCCGGCGATCTGCAGCCCGATCGGCAGGCCGCTCGAGGTATAGCCGCAGTTGATCGACGCCGCCGGCTGCTCCGACATGTTGTAGGGCACGGTGAAGCCGATGTGCTCCAGCGGACGCAGCGGGTCGTTGGTGGGCGAGGCCCAATCCGCGGGGAACGCCGGCACCGGCGAGGTCGGCGAGATCACAAAGTCGAACGACCTGCAGGCATTGACCGTGGCGACGCGGGTGATGTGGAACTGATTGACGGCCTTGTACAGCGCTTCACCGTTCATCCCGGCCGCGCTGTCGGCCCAGTGCTGGATGTATGGCAACACCATCGCCTTTCTTTGTGGCGCCAGGGCGCGCATGTCGATGCAGGAGCGCATGCGCCAGAAATGGTCCATGCCGTCGAGCATGGCCTGGGTCATGAAAGGCCGCATCGGCGCGACCACGGCCCCGGCGCCTTCGAGCAGCCGCGCCGCACGCTCCACCGCG
>JAAOZX010000238.1 GCA_012274225.1 Comamonadaceae bacterium
GCAGGTGAACACGGCGGTGACGCAGATGGACCAGGTGGTGCAGCAAAACGCCTCGCTGGTGGAAGAGGCGACGGCGGCCACCGAGTCGATGAAGGAGCAGGCCGCTTCGCTGCTGCAACTGGTGTCGCGCTTCAAGCTGGGTGCCACCGACTTGGGCGAGGCGACCCCGGAGCGGTCCAATGTGTCGCGCAGAGCCTCCCCCCGCAAGGCCGCGTCGCCGCCGCCCTTTCCGGTCAAGGCCGATCCGCTGCGGCTCACCTCAGGTTTCGGGGAACTGAGTCCGTCGGTGAAGTCCTCCTGAAACGGCCAGTGGAAAGAATTCTAGGCGCAAAGCGCGACAATAGGCGCGCTCGTCAAAGTCGCGAGATGGGCGCGGCGTGACAGCTCGCCGCCGCTTCTCAGGGCATGCAATCACATCCAGCTGTCGGTCCATCGGGACAATCTGGAGATCCTGATGTCAGCACCGCCAGCGCAACATTCGATGGCTAACGCCTGGAGCCCGGTCGTTGCCGGCCGCCGCAAGGTCCTGCCGGTCTGGGCCCAGCTGGTAACGGCAATCTTCGCGATGCTGTTTGTCACCTGGTCGCTGATGATCTACCTGACCTACGCGCAGCAGCGCGACGCTTCCATCGCACAGTCGCGCAGTTTCGCGGAAAGCGTGCACCAGATGACGGTGGCGACCATAACGGCCATGATGATCCTGGACGTCTCCAACAAGCGCGATGTGTTCCTGGAGCAGATCCGGAACACCAAGGACGTGAAAGACATCAGGGTCTTCCGTTACGGCTCGGTTGTGACGGAGTACGGACCGGGACTGGTCTCGGAGCGGTCGCCGTCGGCCGACGAGCGGACGGCGATGGAACAGGGCAAGTCGTCGTTCAAGGTGGCTGCGGAAGGCGACAGCCTGCAGGCCGTCATTCCGATCGTCAACGCGCGCGATTTCCTGGGGAAGGACTGCACGAAGTGCCACGTGGGCAAGGAGGGCGAGGTCCTCGGCGCCGTGAGCATGAAGCTCAGCCTGCAAAAGCCGCAGGCGGCCTTGCGTGACTTCACCCGGTGGATAGCGCTGGTCGCCCTGATTCTCAGCTTGCCGCTGCTGGGATCCATCTACTATTTCGTCCGCCGCTTCATCACGCGGCCGCTTGGAGGGGAGCCCTCGGCCGCCGCCGAGGTGGCGAACCGGGTTGCCTCCGGGGACCTGTCGGTCGACATTCAGGTCGAAAAGGACGACAACACCAGCCTGCTGTACGCGCTCCAGGGCATGGTGTCCAG
Source organism: Comamonadaceae bacterium (assembly GCA_012274225.1). Taxonomy (GTDB): domain Bacteria; phylum Pseudomonadota; class Gammaproteobacteria; order Burkholderiales; family Burkholderiaceae_C; genus Ramlibacter. Next base: position 1,273 of record JAAOZX010000238.1, read on the forward strand.
GCTTTCGCAGGTGGTGGGCGAAGTCAGAGCCAATGCCCAGGCGCTGTCGTCCGCTTCCCAGGAGGTCAGCAACGAGGCGCAGTCGATGAGCGACGGCGCCAGCGAGCAGGCCGCGAGCGTCGAGGAAACCAGCGCCTCGGTCGAGCAGATGACGGCCACCATCGCCCAGAACGCACAGAACGCCCGTCAGGCGAGCGAGCTGGCGGTGCGCGGCACCGAGGTAGCACGCAAGGGCGGACAGGTGGTGGGCAAGGTAGTGTCCACCATGGAGGACATCTCGGAGTCGTCCAGGCGGATCGCCGACATCATCGGCGTGATCGACAGCATCGCGTTTCAAACCAACATCCTGGCGCTGAACGCGGCAGTGGAAGCCGCGCGCGCTGGCGAGCAGGGCCGCGGCTTTGCGGTCGTGGCGGCGGAGGTGAGAAACCTGCCGCAAAGAAGCGCCGCGGCGGCCAAGGAAATCAAGAAGCTGATCGGCGACTCGGTGGACAACGTGCAGGCGGGCATCCGGCTGGTGGACGCGGCGGGCCAGACAATGGAAGAGATCGTGGCGTCCGTGAAAAAGGTGAGCGACCTCATCGCAGAGATCGCGGCAGCCTCGCAGGAGCAGTCCACCAGCGTGGGCCAGATCAATGCCACCACCATGCACTTGAGTCAGATCAGCCAGCAGAACGCCACTTCTTCCGAGGAACTGGCAGCCACCTCCGAGGAAATGAGCGGGCAGGCCCAGGGCCTGCAGCAGCTGATCGCTTTCTTCAAGGTCGGCCGCGAATCCGAGTCCGATAGCCCGCCGATGGACGACTCGCAGTTCCATCAGACGAAGCGAGTGCCGCAGGCGCCGGCGCCGAGGTTGACCGCGATCGGCAGCGAGGCCTCGGCGGGACAGTGAGGACGCGCGAAATCCCGCGCCACCTTTGAAGCGGGCAAAATGCGTTCTTCCCGCGACTCCCGCGCGGGCCCAAAGGAACGCCATGGCCGACCCGGCGCACGCCTCCAATCCCCGAACCGTTCTCGTGGCCGGCGCCTCGGGCCTGGTCGGCCGCGAGATCCTGCAGGGCCTGTTGGCCGACGCTTCGGCGGCCGCCGTGCACACCGTGGGCCGTCGCGAGTTGCCGCTCGAGCATCCCAAGCTCACCCAGCACATCGTCGACTTCACGGCCTTGCCCGCGCTGCCGAGGGTGGACGAGGCGTTCATTGCCCTGGGCACCACCATCAAGGTCGCGGGCAGCCAGGCGGCTTTTCGGGCCGTGGACTTCGACGCCGTCGTCGCCGTGGCCAAGGCCGCCAAGGCCGCCGGCGCCACCCGGCTCGGAGTGGTCAGTGCCATGGGCGCCAATGCTCGCTCCAGCGTGTTCTACAACCGGGTCAAGGGCGACATGGAAGACGCACTCTCGGGCCTCGGATTCGATACCCTCGTGTTCGCCCGGCCGTCGCTGCTGATCGGCGATCGGGCGGCCCTCGGCCAGCCGGTGCGCAGCGGCGAGGAGGCCGGGGAGAAGGTTGCGCGCTGCCTGGGACCGCTGATCCCCGCCAACTACCGGCCGATCAGCGTCAAGTGCGTCGCGAAAGCGTTGTTGAAATCGGTCCCCGACACCAAGGGGCGACGGACCCTGTTGTCGGGTGAGCTTCGGAAATTCTGATCGGGCCCGGGGGCTCTCGCTCCCGCCATTTGGTCCCTGCTACGAAACCCGCACGACGGCGTCAGCCCTCTTGTGCAGATCCGGCATCAGTTCCAGTCCCAGCCCGGGCTTGTCGCCGAGCGTGATCATCCCGTCCTTCACGACCGGCAGTTCGGTGACCAGTTCCCGGTACCAACCGGTGTGGAAGGCCCGGACGCTTTCCTGGATCAGCGCGTTGGGCGCATGCAGCGACAGGTGGGTCGAGGCTGCCCAGACCACCGGGCCGGTGCAGTCGTGCGGCGCCACCGGCAACTGCCACGCGTCGGCCATGCCGGCGATCTTGCGCGCCTCGGTCAGCCCGCCGCACCAACTCAGGTCCAGCATCACCACCCCCGCCACGCCGGTCTGCAGGAAATCCTTGAAACCCCACTTGTAGCTGAGCGTCTCGCTGGCGCAGATCAGTGCTTCGCAGTCCTCGGCGTATTGCTTGAGCAGGTCGAGCGAGTCCATCCGGATCGCGTCTTCGTGCCAGAAGGTGTTGAAAGGCTTCAACGCCCGCGCGATCTTCTGCGCCATCGGCAGTCGCCACAGGCTGTGGAACTCCACCATGATGTCCATGCGATCGCCCACCGCCGAACGGATCTTGCGGAACGGCTCCAGCGCCGCGTCCAGGTCGGCGTTGCTGATGTACTGACCGTGGCTGGCCTCGGCGGCCGGGTCGAACGGCCAGATCTTCATCGCGGTCACGCCTTCGGACAGCAGCGATTGCGCCAGTTCGTCGGCGTGATGGAGGAAGCCTTGCAGGTCTTCGTAAGGGCCGGGGCTGCCGGAGGGGCCTTGAACGTTCTGGCCCAGGCCCCAGTTGGATGACGTCTGGTTCGCATCGCTGCGAATGTACTGGTAGCCCGCGCAGGTGTTGTAGATACGGATCGCGTCGCGGCTCTTGCCGCCGAGCGCCGTGTGCACCGGCATGCCGGCCGTCTTGCCGAACAAGTCCCACAAGGCAATGTCGACGGCGGAATTGCCGCGGGTCTCGACGCCGGAGCCGCGCCAGCCCAGGTAGCCGGTGAGGTCGCGGTTGCGCGCCTCGATCGCCAGCGGATCCTGACCCTTCAGTCGAGGCGCCACCCATTCATGCAGATAAGCCTCGACGGCCTGGGCGCCCATGAAGGTTTCGCCCAGCCCGATCAGGCCCTCGTCGGTGTGCAACCGCACCCAAAGGATGTTCGGGAACTCGCCGAGGCGGATCGTTTCGAGTTTTGAAATTCGCACGGGGTCGTCGCCGGCGGCCGTCAAGGCCGACCGGCTTTTTCCTCGTTATTTCGCGGCGTATCGTCCGTTACCCGCCACGAGCCTTCTTCAGCGCATCCAGCACCACGTTCACGGCGTCGGGGCCGATGGTGGGGACGTTCTTGGCGTACACCGGTTGCACCTTCGCGAACATGCGGGCCTGCTCGGCCGCGGTGACGTCGTTGACCACCATGCCCTTGGCCTTCAGGCTGGCCAGAGACTTCTCGTTCAGGCTGCGGTTGGCGGCCCGTTGCACCTTCTGGCCTTCGACGGCGGCTTCACGCAGCACCGACTGTTCCTGCGGGCTCAACTGGTCCCACAGCTTCTTGCTGTACAGCACCAGGAACGGCGTGTAGGCATGGCGGGTCACCGACAGGTACTTCTGCACTTCGTTGAACTTGGATGTCTCGATGGTCACGAAGGGGTTTTCCTGGCCGTCGATGGTCTTGGTCTCCAGCGCGGTGAACACTTCCGGGAAAGCCATCGGCACGGCATTGGTGCCCAGGGTCTTGAAGGTGTCCAGGAAGATGTTGTTCTGCATCACGCGCAACTTCACACCGTCGAAGTCCTCGACCTTGGCGATCGGGCGCTTGCTGTTGGTGAGGTTGCGGAAACCGTTCTCCCAGTAGGCCAGGTTGACCAGGCCGGATTCTTCCAGCTTCTTGTTGAAGTACTGGCCGGCCGGGCCGTCCAGCACGGCATCGGCCTCCTTCTCGTTGGCGAACAGGAACGGCAGGTCGAACACGCCGAGTTCCTTGACGATGCCCACCAGCGGCGAGGACGAGGTGCACACCATCTCCTGCGTGCCGGCGCGCAGCGCCTGCGTCGCCTGCAAGTCGTTGCCGGCGGCGCCGCTCCAGAAGGCGGCGATCTTCATCTTGCCGCCGGTCTTGGCGGCAAGGATCTCCTGCATCTTCTTGACGCCGACCGACACCGGATGATCTTCGGCGACGCCGTTGGTGAACTTGATCGTGCGGTCGGCGAACTGCGCGAACGCCGGCGCGGCGGCCAGCAGGGCGGTGGCGGCAAAGGCCACCAGGGTGCGTCGTTTGAACATTTTGTTCTCCTTGAATAAGACGACTGTAGAAAAAGCGGCCTCATCGCATCAGGAACTTGAGCGGGATGAGGACGATGTCGGGGAACAGCACCAACCCGAACAGCACGGCGAGTTGGGCCACGAAGAACGGCATGACGCCCTTGAACGAATCGTCCAGGCTGATCCGCGCCACGCCGCACACCACGTTGAGCACCGTCCCCACGGGCGGCGTGATCAGGCCGATGGCGTTGTTCATGATGAACAGCACGCCGAAGTAGACCGGGTCGATGCCGGCCTTGAGCACCACGGGCATCAGCACCGGCGTGAGGATCAGCACCGTGGGCGTGAAGTCCAGCGCCGTGCCCACGATGACAACGATCACCATCATCACGAACATCAGCATCGTCTTGTTGCCCATGAAGGGCTCGAGCATGGCAACGACCTCGCCGGGAATGTTGGCGACCGTGATCAGCCAGGCGCTCACCATGGCCGCGGCCACCAGGAACATCACCACCGCCGTCGTCTTGCCCGCGGCAAGGATGAGCCGGTAGAGCTCGCGCCACTTGAGCTCGCGGTAGACGAACATGCCGACGGCGAAGCTGTAGACCGCCGCGACCACGGCCGCTTCGGTCGGCGTGAAGACGCCGAATTTCATGCCGCCCAGGATGACCACCGGCAACGCCAGCGCCAGGCTGCCCTCGCCCGTGACCTTCAGCCGCTGGCCCATGGCCATGCGCGGCGCCGGCTGGATCTCGTCGCGCTTGGCGATCCACCACCATGTCGCGCCGATCGCCACGCCCATCAGGACGCCGGGGACGATGCCGGCCAGGAACAATTTGGTGATCGAGACGTTGCCGGCCACGCCGAACACGATCATGCCAATCGACGGCGGGATGACCGGTGCAATGATGCCGCCGGCCGCGATCAGCCCGGCCGAGCGGTTTACCTCGTAGCCGGCCCGCTTCATCATCGGGATCAGCAGCGCCGCCAGAGCCGCCGTGTCGGCCACCGCCGAGCCCGACAACGAGGCCATGATGACCGCCGCCAATACCGCGACGTAGCCCAGCCCGCCGCGGAAATGGCCGACCCAGGCCATGGCCAGATTCACGATGCGGCGCGACAAGCCGCCGGCGTTCATGAATTCGCCGGCCAGCAGGAAGAACGGCACGGCCAGCAGCGGGAAGTTGTCGGCACCGTCGACGAAGCGCTGCGCCAGGATCTGGCTGTCAAAGGCAGGCAAGGCCCCGGTCGCCGCCATGAAAGCCATCAGGGCCAGTCCGCAGACCAGCAGCGAATAGGCGATGGGCATGCCGATGGCCATGGCGCCCAGCAGGCTGAACAGGAAGACGCTGACGGTCATGGCCGGGCTCCTTCCCTGAGCAGGTCGTCGGTACCGGCCACCTCGCCGTGCGGCACGTCCTCGGACTCGACCACTTGCACCAGTTCGTCCTCGGTGAGGCGCCCGGTGACCAGCCGGAACAGGACGTTGAGGTTGAACAGCCCCATCACGACACCAACCACATAGCCGATGCCGTAGATCCAGATCATCGAGATGCCGACCACCGGCGAGACGTTGGTGACCTGCAGCTCGTGCATCTCCCAGGTGCCCAGGATGAACAGGCCGTTGCAGAAGAGCATCAGCGCCTCGCTGATGAACAGGCAGATCTTCTTGCCCATCACGGGCAGGTGCTTGACCATCGTGTCGACGCCGAGGTGGCCGCGCTCGCGCATCGCGATCATGGCGCCGATATAGGTGAGCCAGATGAAGCAGTAGCGCGACATCTCTTCCGAGACGGTGATCCCGGAATTGAATCCATAGCGCAGCACGACGTTGCCGAACACCATGATGACCATGGCCACCAGGCTGGCCACCACCAGGAACTCAAGCAGCTTGAAGAACAAGTCGACGGTCTTTTTCATCGTTGTTCAGCCTGCCTTCAAGCGCGGCGCCGGAATGTTGAGGCTCGGAAGCTTACGCCGGCTGGCCAGGACTTCCTCGATGTCCTCGTTGGCGCCGTCGATCAGGACCAGGATGGCCTTTTCGGCCTTCGCGGGATTGTGCGCGATGACCGAGTCCAGCACGGCGCGGTGCAGCGGCAACGAACTCCTGGGGCCGTCCTTGCGACTGGTTGAGACTTCGAAACTGGTGCGCA
>JAAOZX010000034.1 GCA_012274225.1 Comamonadaceae bacterium
GCTTTCAAGAACGCGCATCTGGACTCCGCCATCGACGCCGCCGCCCTACTCGAGGGCTCCCTCGCTGCCGCTCGGACGGCGAGGAAAGACTCCCCAGCGGATGAGCAACCTTTCAGCACCCCGCGACAACGAAAAGAAGTCGCTTGGAATTGTCAAACCGCTTGTGTGCAGATAGAGTCCGCTACCAGATCGCGACTCCGTTCGCTTTGCGCGAATCCTCTGTCTTCCACATCAACCAATACAGTGCCGGGGGTGTCGAAAAATGGTCAGCCCAATCATCCTAAGTGGGTCTACGGGCCCGAGATTCTTCTTCAACCTGGACGGCAATGTCGGGCCAAAATGCCCCAACAGACCCGATGACGTGCAACTGGTCCAGTTGGGCTATGTTGCCTACGCGAAGAATTCCAAAGCGCAGCTGACTCAGGCTCAACGTGCACTGTTCGCCAAGGTCGTGCCTGGATCTCCATACACCGGCGCTGCAAGCGATCCCTTGACTTTAGCGATCAATGAACATGAGGTGCTCCGAGGTGGGCCGCGGGACGGCCATGTCAGCGTTGCCCGGAGCCCGGGAACTTACGACGCTACTCATACGTACATCGTGATTGCGCTGAATAATAATCTCAGAGACACGATGCTCAATGACTTTCCACGAATAGACAAGAACGCGCAGTGTCCTGGTGGACTTCAAGTGAAAGTACGGAATATAGTTGTGGGCACTTCCTGAAAGTTCACCGGCCCGGCTGCTGCCGCAATACGCGACGCGGGCCTGCTTCAGGGACTCTCTGCAGCGGCGGCGCGAACAATGATGCGCGCAACCCATGAGCACTCTTGCCATTCACAATCTTCGCAGGAGCACGTGGTCGCTTCCGGGCACTTTGATTTCGCGCGCCTGTCGAGGCGGTTGCCAAGCCGCTCGCGCATCAGAACCGTGCCGGTGTCCCTGCGTCGCAAATTTCCCAAAGTCCTACCGCAGCCGGTGCCCGCACTCGCCGCAGAAAAGGTCAGTCGCCGAAACGGCCGCACGGCAATTGGGGCAGGTCAGCCTCAATTGCGGGTCTGTGGCGTCGAGGTCCGGGGAGGGTCCTGGCGCGGGGACGGGTGCCACATAAGCGCCTGCGAGAGGCGCTGCTGTCGGCGGCGTGCCGACCGCGGGGCGGTTGGTGTATTGGCTCGCGGTGGCCCGGGCCTTGGCCTGCATGTTGCGCGCGCTGGCTCCGGCGGCCGCGAGTCGTGCGTCGATTGCAGCCTGCTCAGCCGCCAGGTCCAGCCCGTCGATGGCGCGCAGGTACACCGCGCAGGCGCCGCGCAGGTACACCATACCCGGCAGCGTGCCGGCAATGGCGAACAGGATACCGCCGCCGATCATGGCGCTGACGACATGGCCGCTCACGCCGATTCCCATGCCGGCTCCCACTATCATGCCCAACATCCCGCCGAAGCCCCCCATGCTGCTCGCGCCCAGGATGGGTACCGACAACATAGCCGTGACGGCCGTGCCGCTGAACAGGATGGCGCCGATCAGGAAGCCCACGAAGCCAGCGATGAAAGCCACGGCGATCATCAGGATCAGTACCATCAGCAGATGCTTGCGCGCGATGGCAAGTAGCTGGCTGACGCACTCCATCGTACCGGCGCCGTTCCAGATCGAAGGGGCCGACAGAGGAAAGACGACCGTTGGCAGTGCGAACATGGCAATGCCGAACGCCACCACCGATACCGGGAACACCACCGCGTAGAGCACCGCGCCCAGAAAGGGGATCTTGCAGATGAACAGCACCAGCGCCAGCATCAGGAAGGCCGCCAGGTAGATCACCCCCACCAGCAGGAACACCAGGATCAGGCGGTGCGACGTGGCCAGCGAGGTTGTCACCGCTGCCATAGCAGACCGCGACTCGGAGCCCTTGGCCTCGTCCATGAGCATCATGCCGGTGGCGTTGGCGCCATAGAACAGCGCGACGCAGGCGAGCAGGGAGAACAACCCCGCCAGCACCACGCTCACGCCGGCCAGCAGCGCGCCGATGGCGAAGATCAGGGCCGAGGCGACCAGCGTGGCCAGTAGCACCAGCAGGGCACGCCAGTTGCGGATGGCATCGATGCTGTCGAGCAGCGAGCCGCTGTTGCGGATTTGTTGTGAAAGCATGGTTTCTTCCAGGTTGAAGATCAGCCGCCGGGGTTGCGCAACTGCTCTTCACGGCGGCGGTTTTCTTCACGCAGCTGCACGCACTGCGGGTGGTTTCGGAACTGCGGCGAGTCGCATTTCTCGGATATGCAGAGGGTCATGGCAATGAAAACGCGCGAGCCGCAAGCCTCGCGGGGGCTGGATGGTCCGGCAGGCGCGGTCGGCTCCATCGGTCGCACGATCGGAGGTGGTGGTGCGGCCGCAGGCTGCGAGAAGCCGGGTTCAGGTTGCGCAGTCTCGGCACGCGGCGGGGGCGGAGCTGGCCGCGGAGCCTTTACAGCGGGCGGTGTGACGCGTTTGGGTGCGGCTTGCCGGGGCAGCCCCTCGGACGGCATGGCAACGCGTGGAGGCTCGGGGACCATGACAGGGGGAGGCGCGAGCGGCTCGACAGGCGCCGGCGGCTGCGGAGCCGGCAACTCGGCCACCGGCGGCGCGGCCACCGACGGCGCGGCCACCGACGGCGCGGCCACCGACGGCGCGGCCGGCGCGGCGGCGGGCTCGGTCACAACGGGTGTCGCCGTCTCGGACACCTTTCGGTTCATCCACCAATACGTGCCGCCCCCCGCCAGCGCCAGCAGGACGAAAGCGGCGGCCGCTGCAATGACGATGGTCTCGCTCCGGCGGCCCGTCGATCCGACGGGCTCGCGGAATGGCGGGGGCTTTGCGGGCGACAAGGCACTGGCTGCCGTCGCCCTCGCGCGGGAATCGGTCGCGCTCGCCGCTATTGGGTTGAAGCGCGCCAGCATGGTGCCGCAATTCTTGCAGAACCGGGCTTTGGGATCGTTTTCCTGTTTGCAGGAGACGCATCGCAGCAATTTCTGCCCCTGCCAACCGGTATCGACCGGGGCTGGCGACGCCGCTGCAGCCGGGGCGGCAAGCGGGGAGCCGCATTTCTTGCAGAACTTCGCAGCGGGAGCATTCTGCGCCGAGCACAGGGAGCAGACATTCGCCATGAGACCCTCCGGCTTCTTGTTATCTGGTCGGCACGCCCTTGCGGCTGTGCTGGCAGATGCTAGCAAGTTGTCGCCTCCGGGGCAACGTCGAAAAACGACGCGATGGGAATCTGGCCCTTCTGCTCGATCCATCCTGCATGTCGACAAACAGCCGGAAACCTTCGCGTGGGGCTATGGTGGTCTTGCCCCCGTACTCCCGGACACGGGCTATTCGCGATATAGCGCTGGCTTATCGGTCTCAGTCTGGCGCTGCCGTGTAGCTTGATGCTGCCCCACGCCGCTGCGATCCAGAAAATACGTGACAACCAGCCACCAGGGGAGCACAGTCCTTTAACAATCTGTCAGCCGTATGCGTCAGGCCGTTGCCTGGCTGTTTGAAGGGCCGAAAACGGTTGCCGTTGCCAGCGGAGATCAATGTGACTAGAAATAGCTTCGAGGCCGTGTATGGACAAGACGATTAGTGCTTCGGTGGGAGCGGGCGGAGTGAATCGTTCTGCCGACGTGCGAACGATCCAGGAAATGCTGAATAAGGCCCTGCCGGGGTGGGGTGGA
>JAAOZX010000239.1 GCA_012274225.1 Comamonadaceae bacterium
GTGCGCGACTTCTCCATGATGCGACACCACATCCTGCCCAACGTCATCGGTCCGGTGATCATCCTGATGACACTGAACGTCGCCAACAACATCCTGCTGGAAAGCAGTCTCACCTTCCTGGGCCTGGGTGTGGACCCGCTGATTCCGAGCTGGGGCGGCATGCTGGCCGACGGTCGAACCTACATGCAGACGGCCTGGTGGGTCAGCGTCTTTCCGGGCGTGGCCATCATGCTCACCGTGCTGGGCCTGAACCTGCTGGGCGACTGGCTGCGCGACCGGATCGATCCGACCGCGAAACTCTGATGGCCGAAATCACCCTGCTGGAAACGACGCTGAACCGCACGCTCGATGCCTGGGTGGACCGGTTCGCGCGCGCGCAGTGGCGCCGCGCAACCGTCGAAGGCTGGCTGTTCGAAGGCGCGCCGGCCCGCCGTGCCGCCGAGCAGCGGCTGCGGACGGCCGGAGTGCAGGCCACGCTGCGCAGCGCCTACAAGCCGCTGGTGCACCATTTCCTGGAAGAGATCGATAGCGACCAGCTGGCCACTGTCACGGTGCGCTATCCCGTTCATCCATTGGCATCACCGCGCCGCTTCCTGCTGGAGGCCTATCCGCTGGCCGGCCTGTTGGATTGCGCCATCGAATTTTTGCCCGGCGACGAGAACCTCAATTACCAATTGGCGCTGACGTTCAAGGACGGGCGGCAGCGGCAGGCCAGCGTGTGGGCGCCCAACCGCAGCCATCGCGGCTGCAGCGGCGCCACACTGCTGTCACCGACGGGCTGGCTGAGAGTGCGGCTGCCGGGCGCTCCCGCCGTCGATATCGACGCAGCCGAGACGACCGATTACGAGCGCGTCCTCGAGCAGGTCGCCAACACGGTCGAGGGCCATGCCTGGCCGGCGCAGGAGCCCTACTTCGAGCGCATGGACATTCGGGTCGACCTGCCCGGCATCGAGCAGTCGCTGCCGGTCGGCCACGAGTGCATCAGCAGCCATGAGGCGCTGCATGAAGACATCTACTTCTCTCTGCTCGAGATCTTCCAGCGCCGTTCGGGCCGGGCAGCCGGCGACAGGCGCCTGCAGCCCGGGCAGATCGTGCCGGACGTGCGGGCCAGCGACACCGCGCCGCGGTTGCGTATCGCCGTGTCCGGATTCGAACGGGGCTTGGAGTCCGCCACGAGCCAGGACCCGGCGTCCGATGCCGCACCTCTTGAACAGCTCGATACCGCGCCCACCGCCAACCGTGTCGCCAGCGAGATGGCGCTGCTGCGCGGGCACCGGTTCGGCGCATCCAGCCGCCAGGGCCGTGCGGTGCGCGGCGTCTACCAGCGCGGCTCCGGTCCCGCGGTCTTCATCAGCGGCGGCCAGCACGCCAACGAAACCTCGGGTGTAGTGGGCGCATTGCGCGCAGCGCGGGCCCTGGCCCAGCAGGCCGACTCGCACTTTGCCCTGGTGCCGCTCGAAAATCCCGACGGCTACGCATTGCAGCGCGAGCTGGCCGCCCGCAATCCACGCCACATGTTGCACGCTGCCCGCTACAGCGCGCTGGGTGACGACATCGAGTACCGTGAGCAGCCGCCGCTGTACGAGCGCGCCGCGCGGGAACAGGCACTGACCCTGTCCGGCGCGCAGCTGCACGTCAACCTGCACGGCTACCCGGCCCACGAGTGGACCCGGCCGCTGTCCGGCTATCTGCCGCATGGCTTCGAGCTGTGGACCCTTCCCAAGGGCTTCTTCCTGATCCTGCGCCATCACAGCGGCTGGCAGGCCGAGGGACGCGCTCTGGTGGAGCAGGTTGCCGCAGCGCTGGCGCAGGTTCCCAAGCTGGCGGATTACAACGCACGCCAACTGGCGCTGTACCGGCGTCATGCCGGGGCGCTGCCGTTCGAAGTGATCCAGGGCACCGCCTGCGCCGTCTCGCAGGTCGACCGGCCGGGCGCGCCAGTGACGCTCATCACCGAATTTCCCGACGAAACCATTGACGGTGAAGCCTTCCAATTCGCGCACACGGTGCAGATGGAGGCCGCGCTGGCCGCGATGCGCGCCTGGCAGACACTGGCACGCCGCTGACATCAAGGGTTGCGGGCAAACGGCCGCAACAGCGTCTCGCATTGCAGCAGGGACAGCGTGCGCAGGCCGGTGGCCTGCTCGATCTGTGCGGCAAAGGGCGGCAGATTGGTGCACTCCAGCACCAGCGTGCGAAGCCGCGGTGCACGGCGCTTCAGGCTCTGCGCCGCGGCCACCGCCTCGGACCCCGCTCTGGCAGCATCCATCTGCGGCCGGTCGCCCAGGATGGCGCTGACGAATTCGCCACCCGGGTCCATTCCTTCGATGATCACATCGCCTGTGCGATTGCCGGGCACGCCGGCTGCGGCCAGATGCTCCGGGCCCAGGCTGGCCGCGCTGATCGTGAGTACCCCAACCTGCCGGTCCTGCTCCAGCAGAGCCGGCAGCAGCACCAGGCTCGACGTCACCATTGGCACCCGCACCGCGTCCTGCAATTCGCGCTGAAAGAGGACCAGAAAGCCGCAGCTGGTCGTCAGCGCCAATGCCCCATCGTTTTCCAGCCCGCGCGCGGCGACAATGAAATCACCCAGCAGGCCGCTGGTGGCGAGGCCCGCCGCAGCGCGCACCACTTTGCCTGCCGTGGCGCCGCCCACAATCCGCCGTCGCGTCGGCACCGGAAAGCTGTCGGGGTGACCGATGTCTCCCGGGGGACGCGGAAATCGCGTCTCCAGCATCAGGATGCCGAGGAATGCAGTGTCCGCGCCGCCGGGCCCCTTTCGGACCGCCCGCGGCTTTGCCGGCCCAACCGCGGGAAACACCGGGGCGGCCGTTGAGGGAATTGCATTTATGCTTTGTGTCCTCACAATTTTCATATTGTCCCGGAGAGATCATGAAACTCAAGTACGCATTGATGGCTGCCGCCCTGACCCTGAGCGTCTCGGCCATGTCCCAGACCAAGTGGGACCTGCCCGCCGCCTACCCCGCGAGCAACTTCCATACCGAAAACCTGGTGCAGTTCGCGAACGATGTCGACAAGGCCACCGGCGGCAAGCTCAAGATCCAGGTACATCCCAACGCCTCGCTGTTCAAGGCGCCGGAGATCAAGCGCGCGGTGCAGCAGGGACAGGCCCAGATCGGCGAGATCCTGCTCGTGAACTTCCAGAACGAGTGGCAGATTTTCGGCGCCGACGGGCTGCCGTTCCTGGCCGACAGCTATGACGAATCGATGAAGCTGTACAAGGCGCAGAAGCCGTTCCTGGAAAAGAAGCTGGGCGAACAGGGCATGATGCTGTTGTACACCGTGGCGTGGCCGCCGCAAGGCATCTACACCAAGCGCACGCTGAATTCGGCGGCGGACATGAAGGGCCTCAAGTGGCGCGCCTACAGTCCCGCTACCGCGCGCATTGCCGAACTGGTGGGCGCGCAGCCGGTGACGGTGCAGGCGGCCGAGCTTTCGCAGGCAATGGCCACCGGGGTCGTCGACTCGTACATGTCGTCGGGATCGACGGGCTACGACTCCAAGACCTACGAGCACATCAAGAACTGGTATGACACCCAGGCTTGGCTGCCGAAGAACGCCGTGCTGGTGAACAAGGCCGCGTTCAACGCCCTCGACAAGGCGACCCAGGATGCCGTGCTGAAAGCCGGCGCCGAGGCGGAGACCCGAGGCTGGGCCATGTCGAAGGCGGAGAACACCCGCACGGTGAACCTGCTGAAACAAAACGGCATGAACATCATCGCACCGCCACCCCAGTTGAAAGCCGACATGAAGAAGGTCGGCGAAACGATGCTCAAGGAATGGCTGGAGAAAGCCGGTCCCGAAGGCCAGCAGATGGTCGACGCGTACCGCAAGCTGTAAACGAGGTCAACGACGAAGGGACGTCCCGCAGTCTGCTCGCAAGGGCCTGCGGGACTTTTCAAATGAGAAGAACTCTGGATTGGCTGTATGACGCAGCGGCGTGGCTCGGTGCGCTGGCCATGATCGGCGTGCTCGTCTGGGTGCTGTTGTCCATCGTCAGCCGGCAATTGGGATTCAATGTCCCGGGCATCGATGCGTACGCCGGCTACAGCATGGCCGCGGCCGGATTCCTGGCGCTGGCCCACACGCTCAAACGCAACGAACACATCCGCGTGACGCTCCTGATCGGCCGGCTGAAGGGCGGCCCCGGGCGCGCCCTTCGGATGTGGGCTCTGACGGCGGCGGTGCTGCTCGCCGCATTGTTCGCGTATTACTCGGTGCGGCTGGCGTGGCAATCGCATGTCATCAACGACGTCTCCACCGGAAACGACGCCACGCCGCTCTGGATTCCGCAGCTCACGATGGCGCTGGGCACGGTGGTGTTGTTCATCGCCTTCATCGACGAATGGGTGCTCGAATTGCGCGGCCAACGCGTGGACACCGCGCCCGAGGAGGCCCTGCACAATGAGTGACTTCGCCATCACCACCTTGTTGATCGTCGCGCTGTTCGCCCTGCTGGGCAGCGGCGTGTGGATCGGCCTGACGCTGGCCGGCGTGGCCTGGATCGGCATGCAATTGTTCTCGTCCCGTCCGGCGGGGGACGCGATGGCCATCACGGTGTGGGGCTCGGCTTCGAGCTGGACGCTCACGGCGCTGCCGCTCTTCATCTGGATGGGCGAAATCCTCTTCCGCACCAGATTGAGCGAAAGCATGTTCCGTGGCCTGGCCCCCTGGGTCAACCGCCTGCCCGGCCGGCTGCTGCACACCAACGTGATCGGCTACACGATCTTCGCCGCCGTGTCGGGTTCGTCGGCCGCGACCTGCGCCACGATCGGCAAGATGACGCTGCCCGAGCTGAGCAAGCGCGGCTACCCCGACGAGATCACGATCGGCTCACTGGCCGGCGCCGGCACGCTGGGCTTGTTGATCCCACCCTCGATCATCATGATCGTTTACGGCGTGTCGGCCGATGTCTCGATCGCGCGGCTGTTCGTGGCTGGAATCCTGCCCGGCATCATCCTGGCGAGCATGTTCTCCAGCTACCTCGCGGTCTGGTCGCTCGTGAATCGCGACAAGATCCCGCCGCCCGACCGCCTGATGCCGATCGGCGAAAGGCTGTATGAATCGCGGCACCTGATTCCGGTGATGCTGCTGATCGCCGCGGTGCTGGGTTCCATCTACGCCGGCGTCGCGACGGCCACCGAGGCTGCGGCGGTGGGTGTCCTCGGCTCGCTGATCCTGTCGGCCGTGCAGCGGTCGCTGAACTGGCAGACCTTCCGCGACTCGCTGATGGGCGCCACCCGCCTGTATTGCATGATTGCGCTGATCCTGTCGGGCGCCGCCTTCCTTACGCTATCCATGGGCTACATCGGCCTGCCGCGCCACCTGGCGGAGTTCGTTGCCGCGCAGGGCCTGAGCCCGTTCATGCTGATCCTCGCGTTGACGGTCTTCTACGCCATCCTCGGCTGCTTCCTCGATGGCATCTCGATGGTGGTGCTGACCATGGGCGTGATCCTGCCCACGGTGACGGCCGCGAAGATCGACCTGATCTGGTTCGGCATCTTCATCACCATCGTGGTCGAGATGGCGCAGATCACACCACCGGTGGGCTTCAACCTGTTCGTGCTGCAGGGCATGACCGGGCGCGAGATCACCTGGATCGCCAAGGTGACCCTGCCCTTCTTCCTTCTGATGTGCCTCATGGTGCTGCTGCTGTGGTGGATCCCGCAGATGGCGACCTGGCTGCCCTCGCAGATGTGACGCGGATGTCTGCACGCCGGAGGATGGCTGTCATGCCAGAGCGCAGTCGCGCTTCACGGCAGGACTCTCTCGCGTGAGCACGGCGCTGGCCTGACGCTCACCCGGCGTTGGGGCTTCATGGATCCGGCCCCGGGATTGAACCCCCAACTGCCTGGGTGTTATCACCCAACCGCCACGCGGCGCTTCATCAACGAACACCCACTGATCGGCGAGCGCGTGCCGCATCGCGGATGACCGGGCATGGCCTGAGTCCCCGCTCGCAACCGGCCTCTCTCGCGTGAACACAAGGACGCCTTGACCCTCCCAACATTGGGGGTTCACGGCCCGCTTCTGGGGACTGTCCCCCCCATCTGCCTGGGTGATATCACCCAGCCATCACCCACCGTCACCGGCTCTTCACCAATGAATCTCTCTGACCGGTTTGCGGCCCGCGGTCATCCGGCGTGGGGCGGCACAGATTGTGCAACGGTCGTCCGCTGCGCACTCCGCGCACAACCACTCAAGGAGAACAACCCGATGGTCGCAAGAAGAAACTTCCTCGGCATGACCACCGGCCTCGGTGCCGGCCTGCTGCTGCCCATGTCACTGGTCCCGAGATCCGCGCGCGCCCAAAGCGTTCCGCTGCTGGATCCGACATCCCAGCCACGGTTCGTGAACCCGCTGCCGAACCCGCTCGCGCCGAACTCCATCTTCCAGCCGACGGGCATCGATGGACGTTCGGGCCTGCCGCTCTTCGACATCCGCGTCGAGCAGATCCTGCACGACGCCGGCCTGGTCGACCCGGCGAGTGGCCGTCGTCTCCGGCACACCGCGTGGGCGTACGGCACTGCATCCCAGCCGGCCACGTATCCCGCCCGCAGCTTCAATCTGCGCAGCGGACAAACCGTCAAGGTGCGGTACTCGAACAAATTGAACGGCGTGCTGTATCCGGCGGACGTGCCGGTCGACCAGACCCTGGACTGGGCCGACCCCCTGAACAGCGGCAACCCGGCGAACGCGCCCTATACCGGACCGGTCCCGCTGGTCGCGCATCAACACGGCGGCGACACCGATTACCTCAGCGACGGCCTGCCCGATGCCTGGGCCACCCCCGACAACGCCATCACCGGTCGCCTGTTCAATCCGATCTACACCTACGACAATCGGCAGGAGGCGACGCAGCTCTGGTACCACGACCACACGGTGGGCGCCACCCGGCTGAACGTCTACATGGGCCTGGCTGGCAACTACTTCATCCGCGATGCGAACGAGGATGCGCTGCAGCTTCCCAAGTATCCGTACGAAGTGCCGCTAATGATCCAGGATCGCACCTTCATGTCCAACGGCGAGTTGTTCTACGCTGCGCACGATCCGGACAATCCGCTGGCGCCCACCCCCACGCACCTGCCGGAAAACTTCGGCGACACGATCCTGGTCAACGGCGTGGCCTGGCCGGTGCTCGAGGTGGAGCCGCGCAAGTACCGCTTCCGCATGCTGAACGGATCCGATTCGCGCGTGTACGACATGACGCTCTCGAACGGCATGCCGTTCCACCAGATCGGTTCCGACCTGGGCCTGCTGAACGATCCGGTGACGCTTTCGATGCTGAGCATGGCGCCCGGCGAGCGCGCCGACATCATCATCGACTTCTCGCGCGCGAACGGCCAGACGATCGTCCTCGCCAACAGCGCGGCGGCCCCTTACCCCGCCGGCGATCCGGTGGACCCCGCGACCACGGGA
>JAAOZX010000240.1 GCA_012274225.1 Comamonadaceae bacterium
AGCAGCACCCAGGGCCGCATCGACCAGGACGAGTAGTTCTTGTTGCCGATGTAGAGCCTGAGCATGGTGTGTCCTCCTGGTGATGCGCCTCAGGGCAGGTCGCGATAGGGTTCGGGTTCGGCCGCGTCGCGCGGGCCGATGCGGCCCAGCCTCATCTGCAGCGATTGCGGCTCTCTGGTCAGAAGCGCGGCGTACACGGCGGTGTTGGCCAGCACCTTCTTGACGTAGTCGCGGGTTTCGGGAAAGGGGACGTTCTCGGCCCAGGCGGCGGCCTCCATGACCGGGCCGTTGCGCCAGGCCCGGGGCCGCCCCGGGCCGGCGTTGTACGCGGCCGCGGCCAGCGCCATCGAGCCGTTGAAGTCGTCCAGTACCAGCTTCAGGTAGCCGGTCCCGATGACGATATTGGTTTCCCGGTCATGGAGCTGGTCGGGCCGGAAATTGCTCAAGCCGATCTTGCGCGCGGTCCAGCGCGCCGTCGCCGGCATCACCTGCATCAGGCCCGAGGCGCCGACATGCGATCTCGCGTCCATGACAAAGCGGCTCTCCTGGCGGATCAGCCCGTACACATAGGCCGGATCGAGGTTGATCTCGCCGCTGCGCCGCACCACCGATTCACGAAACGGCGTCGGGAAGCGCTGCTCGATGTCGAATTCGGTCTTGGTGCGCTCACTGGTGTTGATGCAGCGGTCCCAGACTTCGCGATCGCAGGCCATCTGCGCGGCGGCCAGCAGTTCGCGCTCGCCCAGGCCGCCCGGCTTGGCCATGTTGGTGCCCCAGTTCCATTCGCGCACGCCCTCCGGCCGTAGCCCCAGCGCGATGGCATAGAGCCCGCGATTCAGGCTGGGGTTCAGCCGCACGGCTTCCCTCTCTTCGACCGTGAGTGGCGCCGGACGGCCCGGAATGGTGACCTTGCGGCCCAGTTGGTCAAGGGCCAGCTGCTCGTAGAAGCCGCGGATCGACGCGATCGTTTCGAGCAGGCGCCGGGCTTCGGCGCGACGGTCATCGCCGCCCTTGGCCAGCAGGCCGCGGGCCTTCCAGTAGACCCAGACCGGCTCGGACTGCGTCTCCTCGCTCATGGCGTTCACTGCCTGCGCCAGAGCCTCCCAATCCGGACCGCGGACTGCGCGCAGCGCGGCACGGGCCTTCCAGGCCAGCATGTCTTCGGTGAGGTCCTTGTCGCGGCTGACCTTGGCGTAGTGATCCAGCGCATCGCCGTTCAATCTCTGCGCGGCCTGCTTGCCGATGACGCCCCAGACCCAGTTGCGCTCCTCGGGCGCGAGCTGCGGCCCCCACTTGTTCTCGAGCTGGCGCGCCGCGTTGTCGAGGTCGGTGCCGGCCAGCTTGATCAGCGCCAGCACCATCATTTCCTTGCGCACCCGTGAGGCGACGAAAACCCGGCTGGTGAGGTAACGGGCCGGGCTGTTGTTGAGTTCCGCGAACTGTGCCGCCGCGTCGGGCGCCGCGATCTGCACCGCATTGCCGGCGGCTCGCGGCCGGTTCGCCTCGACCGCGAGCCGGGCCTTGCGCCATGCATCCTGCACCGTCATGCGCCGCGGCCCCTGCGCGTCGGCGATCAGCGTCGCCGCTGCAGTGGTGCAACCGTCGTCGGCTTCGCGCTGGGCCATCCAGTTGCGCCGCACCTCGTCGGGCAGCCCATCCGGCTGGGCTGCGCCCGAGGTCAAGTGGGTCGCCAGCAGAGCGTAGCAGCGCACTTCGCGATCGTCGTTCATGCGGAACTTCGGGTACTCCGCCAGGAAAGTGGCCCAGTCGCGCCGCTGCCCCAGCAGCAGCAGCCAGTCGTTGCGCAGCCGGTCTTCCTGGTAGGTGCCGGGATAGCGCGCGAAGAAGTCCTGGACTTCCTGGACGGAGGCGGTGTCCAGGCGGCTCTTCAGCTCCCAATAAGCAGCCCAGGGCTCCAGCGCGTGGCCGCGGACCTGGGGCAGCAACTGAGCCAGCCGGACCCGGTTGCCCTGGCGAAAGGCCTGCTGCATCTCCACGATCAGATCGTCGCCCGGGGTCTGGGCCTGAGCCTGACAGGCGAGCGCAAGGCCGATCAGTGTCAGAATTCTTCTCAACATCATTGGTCGATTATGGACAAGTCACAACAAAAGAGGGAGTTGCGCGAGCGCCTCGTGCAGCAGCGGCTGGACATGCCCGATCGGGTGCGACGCTGCGACATGCTGCAGCGGGTCATGCGCATCTGGCTCGTCAACCGACCCGACATCGTGATCGGCGCCTACTGGCCGATCAAGGGCGAGTTCGACCCCTTGCCCGCGCTGCATCGATGGAAGGAAGACGGGGAACTGCTGGACGAGCCGCAGCCGCGGCGCATCGGCCTGCCGGTGGTCGACAAGGTGCGAAAGACCCTGAAGTTCCACGCCTGGTTCCCCGGCTGCCCGATGGAGGAGGACGCGTTCGGCATCCCCAAGCCGAAGGAAACCCAGGTGATCGTGCCCACCCTGCTGTTCGTGCCTTGCGTCGGCTACGGCCCCGGCGGCTACCGCCTGGGCTATGGCGGCGGCTTCTACGACCGCACCCTCGCGAAGCTGGAGCCCAGGCCCTACACGGTGGGACTGGGGTTCACGCAGGACTTCGTGTTCGATTTCGAGCCCGAGCCGCACGACGTGCCGCTGGACGCGATCCTCAACGACAACGGGGTGGTCTGGCCGATCCGCTGAATCAGTCAGCCGCATCCGCCGGGTCCGCCTCCTCGCCGATGATCCGGCGCGTGGCCCGGCCCTGCGCCACCAGCCATTCGGCAAACGCCTTGACCTGCGGCCGCTGCTGCGCGCGCGGACCTTGCGCCAGCCAGTAGGCGTTCGGCGAATCCAGCCGCAGTGTGGGCAGCGGCTCCACCAGGTCGCCGCTGGCCAGGCTTTCGGCGACCAGCGGCAGCCGCGCCAGCACCACGCCCTGCCCGGTGAGGGCCGCCTGCACCATCTGGTAGCTGTAATTGAAGTACAGCCAGCGCTGGGGCTGCAGTGTGGTGAGGCCCTGGTTGTCGAACCAGCGCCGCCACGTCGCCCAGTCCTGGTGGACCGGGTGCGCGTCCTCGATCAGCGCGAAGCGGGCCAGGTCGGCTGGCTTCTTCAGCGGCGGTCCGCTCTTGAGCAGCCAGGGAC
>JAAOZX010000241.1 GCA_012274225.1 Comamonadaceae bacterium
CGCAGAACTCGATTCACGGCGGAAAAGCAGACCGTCGCCGTAAAGCGGTGCGGCCTTGCGCGCACCTACCGGCGGGGCTGAAGTGGCTGCAACAGAATCCGCTCGGCCTCAGCTGGAATGGTGACACGTCTGACGACAATCGCCAGATCTCGATTGGCCTTGCAACCGCCAAGCCGCTTGGAGGCCCGCGACCTTGACGTGGTGCCCAGCGCAATGAACGCCTCGAAGATGGGATGGCTGGAAGCTCACAAAGCTTCTTCCGAACCGGCGACTGGATGCGCAACCCGCCTGCCTAGGCCGGCAATGGAACCGGCCTGCGCACGCTGGTGGCGACCATGAAAGGCACGACAGCCAGCACCGCCGCGACGATCTGGGCGGCGAACACGGCGCCATAAGCCCCGGCTTCGTCGCGTCCGGCCAGCTTGGCGAGCTGGAACACGATCTCCAGGATCTCGAGCCCGAATTCGGTCCCGAACATGATGACGAGCGCCGGCAGCAGCGCCACCAGCGGATTGTTCCGGCCGGAGGCCATCACGAGCGCCACCACGATCGTCGTCACCGCGCCAACGCCCGCGCCTGTGGCGACCTTGGTGATGTAGAAGAAACTCTCATCGGCGGCGACCTGGGGGTACCAGGCATAGCCCGCGACGCCCAGCAGGGTGGCGGCCAGCCCGGCGCCGACGAGGTAGGGCAGCGCGCGCGGCCAGCGCACGTACGCGGCGCCCGCGAGGAACACCGCGGCGATCTGGGCCAACGCGCCGAGCGACGCCCGGTCGTCGATCAGCGTCGAGGAGCACAGGTGGCCCACCAGGAACGTGGTGTCGTAAAAGCCGGTCGTCGGGATCTCGACGATGAACAGGCAGGCCAGCAGCAGGCCAGCCTGCCGCGGCAGCAGCGGACCGGCCTTGGGCTGGCGGCGCATGTACAGCACCGCTGCGGCGACGATCGCGAAGAACAGGAGCATCAGGGCCACGCTGACCGCGCTGGCGAGCCCCGCCAGCGTGTTGGAGGCGGTCCACACCTCGAACGACAGGATGCACGCCAGCAGCAGGCACACCGCGCGAATGGAAAGGCTGCTGCCGCTTCGCTCCACGGGGGCCGGCGCTTCCCGGCGAGGCTTCAGCACAGTGAACGACAGCGCCAGGTACGCCAGCGGGAACATCGCGAACGCAGTGAAGTAATTGGCCAGGCCGATCGCAGGCGCGACGTACTTGACCAGTTGCGGCGTGAACAGGAAGGCGATCGGCTGCGCCGAGGTCCACAGCGTCGTCAGCAGCACGCGCCGCCGCTCGTTGTCGACGCCGTTGATCGCGATCTGGGCGATCGGCGAGAAGAAGGACACGGAAAAGCCGCCGAGGGTGAACGCAAGGCAGACGGCGAGTTCGCGCACCGCGAGCGAAGGCTGGGCCAGCATCACGGCCCCCAGCGCCCCGTATGCCGCCGCGGCGCCGGCCGCTGCGATGACCGCGATGCGCCGCGCCGACCGCACGTTGAGGATGAAGGGGGCGATCGCCAGCGCCATCACGGCGGAGCCGATCAGCAGTTCGACCACGAGCTGCGTCTTGTCGACAGAGATGTTCAGGAAGCTGGCGAATTCCGCCTCCGAGACGAAGACCGTCGACGCGACGACGGACTTGAGCGCGTTCCCGAGGAACACGAAGACCACCAGCAGCAGGCCCGAGGGCAGGAGGAGACGTTTCATTGAGTGCCTGCCTTGAGTTCGGCCTCGATCCGGTCGGCGGCCCGGATCGCCAGCGCCGCCACCGTCAGCGACGGCGCGTTCACCGGCGCCGTGACGTGGGTGGAGGTGCCGAGGATGAAGAGGTTGGCGTGGTCGTGGGATCGCAGTTCGCGGTCGACGACGCTGCGGCGCGGGTCCATCCCCATCCGCGTGGTCCCGGCGATGATCGCGTTCGAGAGGTAGGGTTCGTTCACCTTCACATCTCGCGCCTCCATGGCCGTGAAGATCCTGCGGTTCACGTCCATCGCCGCTTTCAGGCCCGCCGTGGTGTAGGCGTCCATCCGGAACGTGACCTTCGGCTTGGGCACGCCGGCAGTGTCGTTGACGGAGGACAGCTCGACGCGGTTATCGGCATCGGGCAGCGTCTCGGCCGACGAGTTCAGCCGCAGGTGGTGGGCCACTTCGCTTCGGATGCCGGCGATCAGCGCCGACCCGGTCAAGCCGCGCGACACCAGCGAGCGCGCGACGTTGGCGGCGTCGCTGTTGCCGGACCAGCCGCTGTTCATGAATGAGGTACCGGCAGCGGCGTAGTGCGAGCGGAAAGCGCCGTCGCGCAGTTCCACCAGGCCCGCCGTCTGCTGGGGGCCGCGGTAGGGATAGACCGGGTCCCGCGTGAGGGCCCAGATGTCCTGATTCGCCTGCGTCAGCAGGTAGCGGCCGACCGCGTCCGAGGAGTTGGCGACGCCGCGCGGCGCTGTCTCCTGTGCGGAATTCAGCAGCAGCCGCGGGTTCTCGATCGCGTGGCAGGCGAGCGCGAAGAAGCGGGCCGTCACCCACTGGGTCGTTCCGTCCGGCCGGCGGATGCGCAGCCGGCTCACCTTGCCGTCGCGTCCGACTTCGACGAAGGTGACCAGTGCGTCGGTGAGCACCCGCGCTCCGGCCTGTTCGGCTTTCTGCGCGTGGACCGAGGCGTCGTACTTCGCACCGATCGGACAGATCGGGACGCAGGTGTTGTTGCCGCAGCAGGGTGGCCGTTGATCGAACAACACCGAGTTGCGCGCATGCGAAAACGGCGCCGCATGCAGGCCGAGTTTGTCCAGTGCCTTGGCAACCTCGCCGTCCAGGTAGGTCATCGGGATCGGCGGCATCTGGTAGGGCGAGCGGCGCGGCGCGCCCCAGACGTGGTCCGGGTGCCCCGCCACGCCCCAGCGCTGCTCGATTTCCTCGTAGTAGGGCTCGAGCAGCGCATAGTCGATCGGCCAGTCTTCGCCGACGCCGTACGCCGAACGCATGCGCAGGTCCGCGGGACGCAGGCGGTCGGCGAAGCCGGTCCAGTGCCAGGTCGTTCCGCCATAGATGCGCAGGTA
>JAAOZX010000242.1 GCA_012274225.1 Comamonadaceae bacterium
CCGCTGCCGGTGATCATGATCTCGTCGCTCACCCGGCAGGGCGCCGACACCACCATGCAGGCGCTGGAACTCGGCGCCGTCGACTTCGTGCAGAAGCCGGCGGACCTGAGCCAGTTCGAAGCCAGCGTGAACGATATCGCCGAAAAGATTCGCGCGGCCAACTCGGCCCGGGTGGTGCGGCGCCGACCGCGCGGGGTGAACCCGGCCGGGGCCCCGGTGAAGGCCGGCGCGCCGTTGCGGCATGCGTTTCCGCCGGCTGCCCAGGACCGCGTGATCGCGATCGGCGCCTCCACCGGTGGTGTGGAAGCCCTGCGCGAGATCCTGGCCGAGTTGCCGCAGCAGATCCCGCCGCTGCTGATTGCGCAGCACATGCCGGCGGGCTACACCGAAACCTTCGCCCGGCGCCTCGACACGATCTGCCGGATCGAGGTCAAGCAGGCGGAGGACGGCGAACCCGCGCTCACCGGCGTCGCCTACATCGCGCCGGGCGGCCGCCATCTGACCTTGGAACGGCGGCTCGCCGCCTATTCGCTGCGCGTTACCGACGACCCGCCGGTCAACCGGCACCGGCCGTCGGTGGATTCGCTGTTTCGCAGCGTCGCGCGGGCGGCGCAGGGCCGCGCCATCGGTGTCATGTTGACCGGCATGGGCGCGGACGGCGCCGAAGCCATGCTCGATCTGCGCAACGCGGGTGCCTACACCCTGGCCCAGGACGAGTCGAGCTGCATCGTGTTCGGGATGCCGCGCAAGGCCATCGCCGCGGGAGCCGTTCGTGAAGTGCTGTCGCTGTCGCAGATCGCCCGGCGGCTGATCGAATTGTCAGGCACCTGACCGCCGCGTGGCGGCAGCGCCCGTTCAGCGGCCGAAGTTGCGGGACGGGTTGGACGGACCGCGCGGTCCGAAGCCGCCGCCACCGCTGCGGTTCGGGCGGCCGCCGCCGTTGCCTCGGCGACCCCGTCCGCCCATGCTGTCGACGCTGGTGCGCAGCGGATCGGGCTGGCCGTCGGTGTTTCTCGGGGTCGGATCGCGCTGCACGAATGGGCTGGCGATGTTGTGGGCGCCGTCGCGAGGCTGGTCCTCGGAATCGCGGCGCGGCTGGCCGTTGCCGTTCTGGCGGGGAGCCTGTTGCCCGTTGCCGTTGCGCTGCGGAGCCGGATTGGGGCCGCGTGCCGGTCTGGCGCCGGACTGGGTGCGCTGGCTGTTCGGTTGCGCGGCGCCATTGCGCGAACCATTGCCCGCGCCGCTGCCGTTGCGGCCGCCGCCACTGCGCCCGCGCTCGGCGTCAGCGCCCTTGTTGTCGCGGATGCGCTGCATCATTTCCTGGCGTGCCGCCTTGGCGGCGGCCATCATCACCTCGCGGCTGGGCGGCTTGCCCAGGCCGCCCCAGATGGTCTGGCGCCCCATCGCGATCGGCTCGGCGCGCTCGCCCGCCTCGGGCGCGAAACCTTCGACGACCTGGGACGGGATGCTCTGCTTGGTGAAGCGCTCGATTTCCTGCATGAAGCCTTCTTCGTCCAGGCAGACCAGGCTGACGGCGGCACCGTCGTTGCCCGCGCGGCCGGTGCGGCCGATGCGGTGCACATAGTCTTCCGGCACGTTCGGGATCTCGAAGTTCACCACGTGCGGCAGGTCATCGATGTCGATACCGCGCGCGGCGATGTCGGTCGCGACCAGGGCGCGGATGTCGCCGCTCTTGAAGCCGGACAGCGCCTGGGTGCGCGCCGACTGGCTCTTGTTGCCGTGCAGCGCCATCGCGTTGATGCCGTTCTTGGTCAGGAACTCGGCGACGTTGTTGGCGCCGAACTTGGTGCGGGTGAACACCAGCACCTGGCTCCAGTCGTGTTCCTGGATGATGTGCGCCAGCAGTTGCTTCTTCTTCGCGCGGCTCACCGGATGGGTGATCTGGGTGATGCGCTGCACGGTCGAGTTGCGCGGCGTCACCTGGATGCTCTGCGGATTGCGCAGCAGGCGGTCGGCCAGGTCGCGAATCTCGTCGCTGAAGGTGGCGGAAAACAGCAGGCTCTGCTTTTCGCTCGGCACCAGCGCCAGGATCTTCTTCACGTCGGGCAGGAAGCCCATGTCGAGCATGCGGTCGGCTTCGTCGAGCACCAGGATTTCGACGGTGGACAGGTCCAGGTGGCCCTGCTGCTGCAGGTCCAGCAGGCGGCCGGGGGTGGCCACCAGGATGTCGACGCCCTTCTTGAGCCGGTCGATCTGCGGGTTCATGCCCACGCCGCCGAAGATGACCGCGGAGGTCAGGGGCAGATACTTGCCGTAGGTACGAATGGACTCTTCCACCTGGGCGGCGAGTTCACGCGTTGGAGTGAGCACCAGGGCGGCGATCCCGTCCTTGCCGAACTTGTTGGTCTTGCTCTTTCCCTTGCTGAGCTTGTGCAGCATCGGCAGGGTGAAGGCGGCGGTCTTGCCGGTGCCGGTCTGGGCACCGCCCAGGAGGTCTTGTCCGGCCAGCACGGCGGGAATCGCCTGGGCCTGGATCGGGGTGGGGGTTTCGTAGCCCTGCTCGCGCACGGCTTTCACAATGGCGGGAGCCAGGTTCAGTTCGTCAAAGGTCATTTAAGGGGTGCGCCATCCATGGCGCTTGGGAATCGGCCTGTACGGTGCGGATGCACCGAGCCAGTCAAAGGCAGATGAGGGTTCAGGGGTGGGAGCCTGCGGGCTAGCGATGCAGCCTGCTTCGTCCCCAGCGAAACGCTGGGGTTGCGGGCAACTGGAGTCCGCAACAGGGGCATTGTCGCATGGTTCGGGCCAACGTGCCGGATGGGCGGCGGCAATGGTCCGACGGCTGGATGGCCCAGCACGGTAACGCTGAAGTACAACCGTTTACAGACATCGAGTCCCAGTGTCGTATTTGCCCAGCGTTTGCCGGTGCCGCCCGCGCAAAAACTGTGCGCCCGGCACAACGGCACACATAATCTATTTGCGTTACATACTCAACCATGGCCAAACTGCTGAAGCTCCGACTCGGCGTCTCGGACGACCCCACCGCGTTCCAGCCTTCGCTCAACGATTGTCTGGAGGCCATCGTGGGCCAGGCCGAGCTGCTCATGACCGATGTGATCAAGGGTCTGGTCAGTGCCGCTCAGCCGGTCGGCCCGCGTCGCGTCGCGCTCTTCCAGCAGGCCGCGACCAAGCAGGCGATCGAGGCTCTGTCCGCGAACATCAAGGCGGTGTGCGGGACCTACGGCGCCGAGCTCGCCCGCATCGTCTATGAAGGCGGCGGCAAGGAGCAGGTCCATACGGAGGCCCTGCGGTACGAAGACCTGCGGCTGTTCGAGGACGCCCAGCTCGATCAGAGCATCGAAGTGGCGCGTGCCCAGCAAGAGGTCTCGCACGCGGTGGACGAGGTGCTGCCGACCCTCGATTCCCTGATGAGTACCTTGATGGGCTGGCGCACCTGCCAGCCCGGCCTCAATCCCTTGCGTCCGGACGCGTTCGTGCGGGCGCTGCAATCCTGCCTGGCGGTGCATGTGCCGGAAGCGCAGGCACGCGAATCCCTGATCGCCCCGGCTGCCGGGCTGCTGGGGGTGAACCTGCGCAAACTCTATCGCGAACTGGTGGACTGGCTGGTGTCGTGCGGTGTCGAGCCGGCGGTTCCGCTGGGTGGCCGGCTGCAGCAGGGCAGCGGCGCCAGCGGCGCGCCGGTGGTCACTTCGATGGCCAAGACGCTGCTCACGCTGGACCGCTTGCGCAAGCTCCTGGCCGGCGACTTCGACGCGCAGATGCCGCGTCCCGACTTCATGTACACCGTGCCCGCGTCGATGGCGATGCTGCAGGACATGAAGCAGGTCGATGTGCTGGTGCAAAAGCTCGAGCAGCGCGCGCCCGCGCCGGCGCCCACAGCCGCGCCTGACCTGTTGAAGGAACCGACGCCGGCGGCCGCCGAGGTGCCCCGGCTGGGACTGCAGCTGGGCGAGGAAGTGGTGCGGCTGATGTTCGACAACCTGACGCAGGACAAGCGGCTGCTGCCCGAGTTCAAGCGCCAGCTCAAGGCCATCGAGCCT
This sequence comes from Comamonadaceae bacterium, assembly GCA_012274225.1. Lineage (GTDB taxonomy): Bacteria > Pseudomonadota > Gammaproteobacteria > Burkholderiales > Burkholderiaceae_C > Ramlibacter. The sequence continues at coordinate 4,023 of JAAOZX010000242.1, forward strand.
GCCGTGCTGCGGCTGGCCGAGCAGGACTCGCGATTCTTCAGCGAGCGCACCCATCCGGCGCGCCAGTTCCTGGAACGCATCACCCAGCGCAGCCTGGCATTCACCATGGAAAGCGACCCGGGCTGGCGCCGCTTCCTGCTGACGGTGGAAGACTCGGTACGCTGGCTGTCCAGCAAAGTGATGGACGCCGATACCTTCGGCGAGTTGCTGGATCATCTGCAGTCCCAGTGGATCGACCACGACCAGGGGCTGGTGCAAAAGCGCGAGGACGCTGCCAAGGCCCTGTTGCACGCCGAGCAGCGCAACCTGCTGGCGCAGAAGCTGGGCGTCGAATTCGTCGAGGCCACCGAAGGGCTGGAAGTCGCCGACTTCGTGGTCGATTTCCTCAAGGGCTCCTGGACCCAGGTGGTGGCGGAAGCCCAGCTGAGCTGCGCCGACGGGTCGGATGATCCGTATGGCTACCGTGCGCTGGTGGACGACCTGATCTGGAGCGTGCAGAAGAGCACGTCGCCCCGCGGGCGGGCACGCCGCCTGGTGCGGATGATTCCGGGGCTGCTGACCAAGTTGCGCGAAGGGCTGGCGCGCATCGACTATCCGCCCGAACTGACGGCCCGCTTCTTCAACAGCCTCATCACCATCCACCGGGCGGCGGTTCACGAGGGACGCGACGCCATCAGCAAGGAGGCGGCCGACGCGGTGGAAGCCCAGGTCGCGCAGTTCAGCGACAGCCGCCTGGAGGGCGCGGGGATCTGGCTGGACAGCAAGGAAGCCCAGGATTCGGGCTTTGTCGAAGACGAGGGCTATCCGACCCGCGAAGCCGCCGCGCCGGAGGCCGAAGTCGTGGCCGCCGCGGCCGCCCCGGAGGAAGCCGCTGTGGCCAGCCGGCCCGGGGACTGGCACACCGGCATCTGGGTCGAACTGCTGGTCGGCCGGGATTGGCTGCGCGCCCAGCTGACCTGGGCCAGCCCGCATGCGACGCTGTTCATGTTCACGTCGCTGTCGGGCTCGGCGCATTCGATGTCGCGCCGCACCCTCGACCGGCTCTGGTCACAGGGCCAGATCAAGGTGGTGGCTGACCGCAACGTCGTCGACGACGCGCTGGACCGGGTGGCCAAGGCCGCGCTGAAGAACAGCGTGGACGGCAAGTCCGGGTAGCCGCTGCGAGGCGTGCGCAAGGTCTTTCCGGCCACCCGGCCGGGCCGCGTCCACCCGTCTTCGCACGCGGGCAAGGGCAGGCCGCGATAATGGAGGGTTTGCACAGCACCCCGGATCCAAAACACAATGGCCCAGTACGTCTTTACCATGAACCGCCTCGGCAAGATCGTGCCGCCGAAGCGCCATATCCTCAAGGGCATCTCGCTGTCCTTCTTCCCCGGCGCCAAGATCGGCGTGATCGGCCTGAACGGGTCGGGCAAGTCAACGCTGCTGAAGATCATGGCCGGCGTCGACAAGGAATTCGAGGGCGAAGCCACCCCGATGCCGGGGCTGAAGATCGGCTACCTGCCGCAGGAGCCCCAGCTCAACCCGGAGCACAGCGTGCGCGAGAGCATCGAGGAAGCCATGGGCGAGGTGTTCGCGGCGAAGGCCAAGCTCGAGGAGGTCTACGCCGCCTATGCCGAGCCGGACGCCGACTTCGACGCGCTGGCGGCCGAGCAGGCCCGCCTTGAAGCGGTGATTGCGACGGCGGGCACCGACTCGGAGCATCAGCTCGAGATCGCCGCCGACGCCCTGCGCCTGCCGCCCTGGGAAGCCAAGGTCGGCGTGCTGTCGGGCGGCGAGAAGCGCCGCGTCGCCCTGTGCCGGCTGTTGCTGTCCAAGCCCGACATGCTGCTGCTGGACGAACCCACCAACCACCTCGACGCCGAGAGCGTCGAATGGCTGGAGGTCTATCTCAAGCGTTTCCCGGGCACGGTGGTGGCGATCACCCATGACCGCTACTTCCTGGACAACGCCGCCGAATGGATTCTGGAGCTCGACCGGGGCGTCGGCATTCCCTGGAAGGGCAACTACAGCACCTGGCTGGAGCAAAAGGAGGCGCGGCTGGAAGCCGAGCAGAAATCCGAGGACGCGCACACCCGGGCCATGAAGAAGGAGCTGGAGTGGGTGCGCCAGAACCCCAAGGCGCGCCAGGCCAAGAGCAAGTCACGGCTGGCCCGCTTCGAGGAACTGTCGGACTACGAATACCAGAAGCGCAACGAGACGCAGGAGATCTTCATCCCGGTGGCCGAACGCCTGGGCAATGAGGTGATCGAATTTGTCAACGTCAGCAAGTCCTTCGGCGACCGCCTGCTGATCGACAACCTCAGCTTCAAGGTGCCGGCTGGCGCCATCGTTGGCATCATCGGGCCGAACGGCGCGGGTAAATCGACGCTGTTCAAGCTGGTGGCCGGCAAGGAAAAGGCCGACAGCGGCGAAGTGAAGGTCGGCTCCACCGTGAAGATGGCCTTCGTCGACCAGCATCGCGACGAGCTGGAAAACCAGAAGACGGTCTGGGAAGACGTCTCCGGGGGGCTGGACATCCTCAACGTCGGCAAGTTCCAGATGGCCAGTCGCGCCTATTGCGGACGTTTCAATTTCAACGGCGGCGATCAGCAGAAGCGGGTCGGCACGCTGTCGGGCGGGGAGCGTGGCCGGCTGCACCTGGCCAAGACGCTGATCGCGGGCGGCAACGTGTTGATGCTGGACGAGCCCTCGAACGACCTCGACGTGGAAACGCTGCGGGCCCTGGAGGATGCGCTGCTCGAATTCGCCGGCAGTGTGATGGTGATCAGCCACGACCGCTGGTTCCTCGATCGGATCGCCACCCACATCCTGGCGGCTGAAGGCGACAGCCAGTGGACCTTCTACAACGGCAATTACCAGGACTATGAGGCCGACAAGGTCCGGCGCCTGGGCGAGGAGGGCGCCAGGCCGCACCGCATGCGGTTCAAGGCGCTGAAGTAGCCGGCCGGGCCGCGCCGGTCAGTGCAGGCTGCTCGGCCGCACGGCCGGCACTGCCAGTTCCCGTCCCACCATGGCGCGGGCGTAGAGGTAGTTGTTGCGGGCCCGATCGCTCAGCAGGTCCAGGTCGACCTGGCCCTTGGGGTCGCAAGGGAAGGCGTAACCGCGGCCGCTGTCGAACAGGGACTGGAATCGCAGTTCGAAGCGCGTCAGTGTGGAATCGATCATGTCATGAGCTCCGGTATTGCCTTGGGGTAGATGACTGGGCACGGTTCCACTGTGCTCGTTCGCTGCGCCCGCCAACATCGGCGCATGCCGATTCACGCCCTCGGCGGTTGCCGATTCGCGGCCTCGGTGCTGTCCGATTGCGCGGGGGCTCGTCCGCTGACAGCCCGTAGGACTCGTCCGAGCGGCGGCACGATGCCGGACCACATGCTCAACCGGACGCCAGGCCGGGGCGCGCCCGGAGCCGGTGCTGCACCAGGGTGATGTTGTTGCGCAGGGCGTAGAGCTCATCGGCGTACGACAGCGGCACGCTGATACCCGACACGCGCCGCTCCAGCACGTCCAGTTGCTCGGCCAGCTGCGCCGGATCCGAGCCCTCCTGCATCTGCAGCTCGATCGCGCGCAGCTGGCCGTACCAGCGGAAAACCCGTGAGCGGATCCGGAACTGGTAGAGCGGCGGCACGATGCGCGATAGCGGCAGCAGGATCGCGATGATGATGCCCAGCGCCAGCCACATGCGCTCGACCAGGTTGGCCAGCCAGAACGGCAGGTAGCGCTGCAGGAAGGGTTGGCCGCCGGTGATCGTCCGCTCGGCTTCGCGCGAGACCGGGTACTCGCTGTGCTCGATGGTGGGAAAGCTGCCGGCCCGGTTGAACCAGCCCGCCGGCGAGTGCAGGTCGCGCGCCGCCTGCGCGAACAG